>NZ_JBVJCD010000017.1:96214-99741 GCF_055588985.1 Streptomyces sp. NPDC041970 | reverse complement strand
GTCCTGGCGCAGTCCGGACGTGGAGGAGTCAGGCCAACGGCGGACCCGTCCTGCCGGAGGGGAGGCAGCGACCTCCCCGCCCCCACCCCCCCCCCCTACCCCCCCACCCCCCCCCCCCCCCCCCCCCCCCCCCCCCGGCCCGAGGGCCGGTCATGACCGGTGGATCACCGGACCGGTGGACGGGTCGACCGGTGGATCACCGGACCGGTGGGACCGGCAGGCCCGTGGGTCAGTGGCAGTTCTGGAGGCCCTTGTTGGCCTTCGTCGACTTCTTCCAGGAGCAGGAGTCCTGGAGCTTGCCGTTCGGCGCGATCAGGCGGGCCTTGTCGCCGGTGTTGTTCCAGACGTACGAGCCCCGGTTCCAGTGGACGGTGCCCGAGGCGTTCTTGCCCTTGCCGGTGCGGAGCTTGACGGTCTTCCCGGCGCCGATCGTGTAGGCGCCGAAGGTGTAGGTGTAACCGGTGTTGTCCTTCACCTTGAAGCCCTTGAGCTGGACCTTCTTCTTGCCGCTGTTGTGGATGTCCACCCACTCGGCGTTCAGGGACTTCTGCGACCGGTCGTCCTTGCCGGGGCCGTCGAACTGGATGGCCCCGAAGTGCAGTCCGCCCTGGTGGCCGGCGGCCGTGGCCGGGCCGGCCCCGGCGAGGAGGGAGCCGGCCAGCGCGGTGGCGGCGGCCAGGGCGAGCGGCGCGGCGGTGCGTATGCGCATGTGGTGGTCCTTCTGTGTTGTTCTGGTGAAGGCGTGCAGGGTGTGATCATACGTACAGCGGACGCCTGCTCGGAGGCGGATGGGAGAATCGGCAAACTCCTTGGCCCGTGCGGAAGTTCGGGCACGGTCCGCCGCCCTCCCGGTCGCGGTGGCGCGGCGCGTCAGCCCCGTCCGACGTAGGGCATGTTCGTCGCCAGGACCGTGGCGAACTGGACGTTGGCCTCCAGCGGCAGTTCCGCCATGTGCAGCACCGTCCGCGCCGCGTCGGCCGCCGCCATCAGCGGTTCTGCCGCCGTTCCCCCGTCGGCCTGGAGCACGCCGGTCCGCATCCGCTCGGTCATCTCCGTGGCGGCGTTGCCGATGTCGATCTGCCCGCAGGCGATCCGGTACGGGCGGCCGTCCAGCGACAGCGACTTGGTCAGCCCGGTCATCGCGTGCTTGGTCGCGGTGTACGCGATCGAGTGCGGGCGCGGCGCGTGGGCGGAGACCGAGCCGTTGTTGATGATCCGGCCGCCCCGCGGGTCCTGCTCCTTCATCAGCCGGTACGCCGCTCGGGCGCACAGGAACGCGCCCGTCAGGTTCACGTCCACCACCGCCCGCCACTCCTCGACGGCCAGGTCCTCGACCGGCACACCGGGGCCGAACGTGCCCGCGTTGTTGAACAGCAGGTCCACCCGGCCGAACCGCTCCCGTACGGCGGCGAAGAGGGCGTCGACCGCGTCGGCGTCGGTGACGTCCGTGGTGACGCACAGCGCCTCGGGCGCCCCGGCCGCCGCCGCCGTCCGCGCCAGCGGCTCCGCCCGCCTCCCGGCCAGCGCGAGCGACCAGCCCGCGCCCGCCAGGGCGAGCGCGACGGCCCGCCCGATCCCCGAACCCGCACCCGTGACGACGGCGACTCTTCCCTCGGCGTTCATGGCCCGGCAGCGTACGGCAGAGCCTCGCGCGCCGGGCACGCGGTGCTCATCGACCCGCCATGCGGATGTTGTGC
The DNA here is from genome assembly GCF_055588985.1 of Streptomyces sp. NPDC041970. Taxonomy (NCBI): domain Bacteria; kingdom Bacillati; phylum Actinomycetota; class Actinomycetes; order Kitasatosporales; family Streptomycetaceae; genus Streptomyces; species Streptomyces sp. NPDC041970. The sequence continues at coordinate 98,044 of NZ_JBVJCD010000017.1, read as the reverse complement.
ACGCGACAACGGTGCGTCGTCGCGTCCGGCTGCCATGAGATCCGACAGCATCCGGGGCAAAGGAGGGTCATATGGCCACCGCACGAAACATCATGACGCCCGATCAGGCCGCCGACCGGGAGGGGCTCCGCGCCGCCGCCCGCCTGCTCGGTCCGGGGGTCGACCGCCGGCGCTTCCTGACCGGCACGGGAGCGGCAGCCGCCCTCGCCTTCGCGGTCAACCTGCCCGCCGCGGGCACGGCGAGCGCCGCCGAACTCGACGCCCGCCGGATCACGGAGGACCCCTTCACCCTCGGCGTCGCCTCCGGCGACCCGCACCCCGCCTCCGTCCTGCTGTGGACCCGGCTGGCCCCCCGCCCCTACGAGCCCGGCGGCGGCCTGCCCCGCAGCCGGGTCGAGGTGGGCTGGGAACTCGCCCGCGACGAGGGCTTCCGCCGGATCGAGCGGCGCGGAACGGTCACCGCCCACCCCGAGTTCGCCCACAGCGTCCGCGCCGACGTCCGGGGCCTGGAGGCCGGCCGCACCTTCTACTACCGCTTCCGCACCGGCAGATGGACCAGCCCGGTCGGCCGCACCCGCACCGCCCCCGCCGCCGGCGCGCGCCCCGCCTCCCTGAAGCTGGCCGCCGTCTCCTGCCAGGCGTACCACGACGGGTACTTCACCGCCTACCAGCACCTCGCCCGCGAGGACGTCGACGTGGTCTTCCACCTCGGCGACTACCTGTACGAATACGCCGTCAACGCGACCGGCGGGGCCCGCGCCTACACCGACCGCCGGCTCCCCGCCCACTTCAACCGCGAGACGATCACCCTGGAGGACTACCGGCTGCGCTACGCCCTCTACAAGAGCGACCCCGACCTGCGGGCCGCCCACGCCGCCCACCCCTTCGTCGTCACCTGGGACGACCACGAGACCGAGAACAACTACGCGGGCGAGACCCCCGAGAACGACGTGCCGCCGGAGGAGTTCCTGCTGCGCCGGGCCGCCGCGTACCGCGCGTACTGGGAGAACCAGCCGCTGCGCACCCCGCAGCGGCCCACCGGCCCCGACATGCGGCTCTACCGCCGGCTGGAGTTCGGCAGGCTCGCCCAGTTCGACATCCTCGACACCCGCCAGTACCGCAGCGACCAGGCGTACGGCGACGGCTGGCGGACCCCCGGACCGGAGTCCGAGGACCCCTCGCGCACGATGACCGGGGCCGCCCAGGAGCGCTGGCTGATCGACGGCTGGCGCACCTCCAGGGCGACCTGGAACGTCGTGCCGCAGCAGGTCACCTTCGCCCAGCGGCGCGATGTGCCCACCGACGCCTTCAAGCTCTCCATGGACTCCTGGGACGGCTACCCGGCCTCCCGGCAGCGGGTCCTGGCCGGAGCCGAGGCCGCCGGGGTGGACAACCTCATGGTCCTCACCGGCGACGTCCACGTCTCGTACGCCTTCGACCTCAAGAAGGACTTCGACGACCCCGCCTCGCGCACCGTGGGCACCGAGATCGTCACCACCTCCATCGCCAGCGGCAAGGACGGCGCGGACCGGCCCGCCAACTGGGACAACCAGACCCGCGCCAACCCGCACCTCAAGCACTACAACGGGCGTCGCGGCTACGCGCTCGTCGCCCTCGGCGCCGACGCGGCCCGCGTCGACTTCCGCACGGTGTCGGCGGTCACCACCCCCGGAGCGCCCCTCTCCACGGCGGCGTCCTTCGTCACCGAGGCGGGCAACCCCGGCCTGACGCCCGCGTGACCCCCGCGGGGGGGGGGGGGGGGGGGGGGGGGGGGGGGGGGGGGGGGGGGGGGGGGGGGAGGAGAGGGGGGGGGGGGGGGGGGGGGGGGGT
>NZ_JBVJCD010000017.1:0-96204 GCF_055588985.1 Streptomyces sp. NPDC041970 | reverse complement strand
TTCCTTTCTTCCCCCCCCCCCCGAAACCCCCCCCCCCCCCCCCCCCCCCCCCCCCCCCCCCCCCCCCCCCCCCCCCCCCCCCCCCCCCCCCCCCCGCGGCGGACGCCGACGCGGCCCCGTACCGCGTCGAGCCGCCGTGGCACGCCGTCGCAGGCGCCCGTGACGACCCGCGAGACCTCCGCGCCGCCGCCCGCCGGGCCGCCGTGAGTCCGCCGCCGGAACGCACCCCGGCGCCCCCGCCCCGCCGAAAAGGCATCGACCACTCGGGTCGAGCTGAGAACATAGGTGCGAATTCAACGATGTGGAGACGAGAATGCCGGAGAACGGCGGCGGCCGGGCCCAGCGAGCACCCATACCCACCCCCCGAGGCGACGGCGGCGCCCCGGAGGACGGCGCCCCGGCCATCCCCCTCGCGGACGCCGGCGCCCTGTCCGTCGACCCGGCGGCCCCGCGGGTCACCGCCCCCGCGGGCCTGCCGGGCCCGGCGGCGACGGCGGCCCGGCGCACCGGGCTGCTGGTCACCCTGGTCCTCGGCGGGCTCACCGCGCTGCCGCCGCTGTCCATGGACATGTACCTCCCCGCGCTGCCCGCGGTCACCGACTCCCTGAGCGCCCCGGCCGCCACGATCCAGCTCACGCTGACCGCCTGCCTGGCCGGAATGGCGCTCGGGCAGCTCGTCGTCGGACCGATGAGCGACCGGTGGGGCCGCCGCAGGCCGCTGCTGCTCGGCATGGTCGTCTACGTCCTGGCCACCGCCATCTGCGCCCTGGCCCCGAGCGCCGAACTCCTCATCGGCTTCCGCCTCCTCCAGGGACTCGCGGGCGCGGCCGGGATCGTGATCGCCAGGGCCGTGGTGCGCGACCTCTACGACGGCGTGGAGATGGCCCGGTTCTTCTCCACCCTGATGCTGATCTCCGGAGTCGCCCCGATCATCGCCCCGCTGATCGGCGGGCAGGTCCTGCGGATCACCGACTGGCGGGGCATCTTCGTCGTGCTCACCGCCGTCGGCGTCCTGCTCACCCTCGTCGTGTGGAAGTGGCTGCACGAGACGCTGCCGCCGGGCAGCCGCCACACCGGAGGCGTCACCGAGGCCCTGCACACCATGCGCGGCCTCCTCGCCGACCGGGTCTTCACCGGCTACATGATCGCGGGCGGGCTCGCCTTCGCCGTGCTGTTCGCCTACATCTCTGCCTCCCCGTTCGTGGTCCAGGAGATCTACGGGGCCTCGCCGCAGACCTTCAGCCTGCTCTTCGGCCTCAACTCGATCGGCCTCATCGTCGTCGGGCAGGTCAACGGCAAGCTGCTCGTCGGCCGGATCAGCCTGGACAAGGTCCTCGGCCTCGGCCTCGCGGTGATCGTGCTGGCCGCCGTCGCGCTGCTGCTCATGACCACCGGCGTCTTCGGCGAGGTGGGGCTCGTCCCGGTCGCGGCCGGACTCTTCGTGCTGATGTCGGCGATGGGGCTCGCGATGCCGAACACCAACGCCCAGGCGCTGATGCGGACCAAGCACGCGGCGGGCTCCGCCTCCGCGCTGCTCGGCACCTCCTCGTTCCTCATCGGCGCGATCGCCTCCCCGCTGGTCGGCATCGCGGGGGAGGACACGGCCGTCCCGATGGCGGTCGTGCAGGTGGTGTGCGCGCTGGCGGCGGTCGGCTGCTTCCTCGGTCTGTGCCGCCCCTGGCAGCGCACGGCCCGCGAGGCCGGCGGGGTCTGAGAGGGCCGTGCGTCCGGGCCCGCGTACGCCCGCGCGGCCCGTACGCGTCCGGGCCGCCCCCGGCGCCCCGCGACCGCTGAGGAGCCGGCCCGGCCGTGCGCCTCAGTCGGTGCGCGGGTAGCCGATCAGGTGCACGCGGTCCTGGCGGTCCGTCCACCGGAACACCCCGACCCCGGCGGTCTCCGTCTCCGGCAGCCGCGCGTCGCGCGCCAACGGCTCGGCGGCGCCGGTCGAGAGGCGCAGCGACACCGGGAGGCCGCCGCCGTCCAGCGCCTCCGCGGCGTCGCGGGCGTTCTCCGCCCCGTAGGCGATGCCGTCGTCCGTCACCGTGGCCAGCGTCAGACGGGCGACGCCCCCCTCGTCCTCGAAGCAGCGGCCCTCCCCGGCCGCCAGGTCGAAGGCGAGGTTCCCGGCGACCAGGTGGTCGCGCGAGGGGGAGAGGGCGGCCCGAGGGTAGCGGCCGGGCCTGATCGCGGGCCGGTGGCACTCCACCGAGGCCAGCACCTTCCCGGTCGTCCCGTCGTGCACCGCCCACAGCTCGTGGGTGGCCGCCCGAGCCGCCTTCCTCTCCAGCGCCCACTTCGCCAGCACCCGGTTCGAGGCGACCGACGTCGGGACGCCGCTGGTCCGGTCGGCGCCCTTCGGCGCGACGTCCCGGCTGAACCAGCCGCCGCGCACCCAGAACTCCTGGACGCCGCCGACCAGGAGCCCGCCTTCGGTCTGCCCGTGCACCTCGGTGAGCCGCCTGCACGCCCCGCACCCCTTCGGGTACGCCAACTCGTCCGCGCTCAACTCCGAGACCGCGCCGGTGACCGGGTCGACCAGCACGCTGTTCGCCCGGCCGTCGCTGACCACGATGTCCGGCCCGCTCGTGCCGACGGCCGGGGGGCCCGCCCACGGCACCTCGACGCGCTGCCGCGTCCCGTCCGTCACGTCGTACAGGTCCAGCGAGAGGAACGTGCCCGCCGGGGACAGCCCGTCGCCCGCCTTCCCGTACGACCAGGTCACGAAGGTCTGCCGGTCGCCTCGGGTGACGAGGGCGAGCCCCGGAAGGAGCGACGGGTCCAGCGGCCGCCAGGCCGCGCCGCGCCACCCCGGAGCGCCGGTCGCCGCGTCCACGGTCCGCAGCCGGTAGCGGCTCCCGGAGGCCCGCTCCAGAAAGGCCAGCAGACCCGTGGCGTGGGAGACGGCCACCTCGGGCGAGACGCCGACGACCTCCCAGCCGCGGTCGGTCGCGTAGTGCGGCGGAACGGTCAGCCGGGTCACCGGGGCTCCGCCCGACCGCGCCGGTTCCGCCTTCCCGGCGGCCGGGCCGCCCCCGCCCCGGTCGTCGGAGCCCCTGCCGCAGGTGGCGAGCAGCAGGAGCAGCGCGAGGAGGACCACCCCGCCGGCCAGGGCCGGGCGCACGATCTTCTCTCCCATGGCTCCCCCGATGGACACGGCCGAGGCCCGCGCGGGTCAGCGTAGCAACAGGCCGGAAGGGGAAAGGAGTTCGCCGACCGCGCCGCCGGGCGCCCGTCGTGGGGCGGTCGCCGGAATACGCCCGGCCCCCGCCCCGCGCCTACAATTCGGCGGTGAACGCCACTCTCCCCACCGCCCCGGCCCTCCGCGCGGCGCTGTCCGGACTGCTCGACGGGCTGCCGCCCAAGCAGGCCGCCAAGGCCGTCGACCGGCTGATCGCCACCTACCGCGGGGAGACCCCGACCGACGCCCCGATCCTGCGGGACCGCTCGGACGTCGTCGCGTACGCCGCGTACCGGATGCCCGCCACCTTCGAGGCCGTACGGTCCGCCCTCGACGCCCTGCGCGCGGCCGCGCCCGACTGGACGCCCGCCACCCACACCGACGTCGGCGGCGGCACCGGCGCGGCGAGCTGGGCGGTGGCCGGAGCCTGGGAGGGCCCGGCCACCACCGTCCTGGACTGGGCGGAGCCGGCCCTCGCGCTCGGCCGCGAACTGGCCGAGGCGTCCGGCGTCCCCGCCCTGCGCGCGGCCCGGTGGGAGCGGGCCAGGATCGGCGCGGCGCTGGAGCTCGCCCCGGCGGACCTCGTCACCGTCAGCTATGTGCTCAAGGAACTCACCGCGCGGGCCAGGGCCGAGCTGGTCGACGCGGCCGCCGGGGCCGGGCAGGCCGTGGTCGTCGTGGAGCCCGGCACCCCCGACGGGTACGCCCGGATCATCGAGGCCCGCGACCGGCTGATCGCCGCCGGGCTGCGGATCGCGGCCCCCTGCCCGCACAGCGCCGCCTGCCCGATCGAGCCCGGCGCCGACTGGTGCCACTTCTCGGCCCGCGTCAGCCGCTCCTCCCTGCACCGGCAGGTCAAGGGCGGCTCCCTCAGCCACGAGGACGAGAAGTTCGGTTACGTGGTCGCCACCCGCTTCCCCGCCTCCCCGGCGGCCGCCAGGGTCGTCCGCAGGCCCCAGATCCGCAAGGGGCAGGTGCTGCTGGAGCTGTGCACGCGCGACGACGGCCTCGCCCGCTCCACGGTCACCAAGCGCCACGGCGAGCGCTACCGGGCGGCCAGGGACACCGACTGGGGGGACGCCTGGCCCCCCGAGGGCCCGGACGCCGACACCCCCTGACGGGCCCGGCGAGCCGGCGGACGAGGCGGGGCGGCCCCTCAGCCGCGCAGCTCCTGCGTACAGCACTTCACGCTGCCGCCGCCCTTCAGCAGCTCGCCCAGGTCCATCGGGACGGGCTCGAAACCCCGGTCCCGCAACGGGGCGAGCAGCCCCGTCGCGCCCTGCGGCAGCAGCACGTGGCGGCCGTCGCTGACCGAGTTGAGCCCGAACGCCGCCGCGTCCGCCTCCCGCGCGAGCAGCGCGTCCGGGAAGAGCCGCGCCAGCACCGCCCGGCTGCCCGGGGAGAAGGCGTCCGGGTAGTACATGATCTCGTCGGCCGCCGCGTCCAGCACGCACAGCGCGGTGTCCAGGTGGTAGTAGCGCGGGTCCACCAGGTCGAGCCCGATCACCGGCGTCCCGAAGAACTCCTGCGCCTCGGCGTGCGACAGCGGACTGGAGCGGAACCCGCGCCCGGCCAGCAGGTAGGAGGCGGTGACGGCGAAGTCCCCCTCGCCCTCGTTGACGTGCTCCGGCTCGCGGACGTCGGTGAAGCCGTTCGCCCGGAACCAGTCCCGGTGGGCCCCGGCCTCCTCGAACCGCTCCCGGTAGGCGAACAGGGCGCCGAGCACCCGCCCGCCGATCACCGTGGCGCCGTTGGCGGCGAAGACCATGTCCGGCAGGTCGGGGCGGGGGGTCATCAGCTCGACGGTGTGGCCGAGGCCGCGGTAGCGGTCGCGCAGGCCCTCCCACTGGGTCCGGGCCAGCGCCAGGTCGACGGGCTTGGACGGGTCCATCCACGGGTTGATGGAGTACGTGACCCGGAAGTGCGTCGGAGCGCACATCAGGTAGCGACGAGGGGTGGCGTCACGGTTCAACTGGGGCTCCTCGCGCACGGCGGCCTGAGCCGCGGAACGGTGGGATGCGCGCGGTCTGCGCGTGAGCCCATGGTGGGGGGTGCGCGCCCGATGCGCAGTGCATCGATCGGGTGGTTCACGCGACCGCCCGCGCGCCGTCACCGGCCGGACCGCCGCCCGTGGACGAGGTGACGGGCAGGGGCGACGGCAAGACGATACGTATCGGATTGTCCGGCGGTAGATTGGCCGCCATGGCACCCACCAAGGCACCCGACTCCAGCCGCCGCAGCGACCGCTCCCGCCGGGCGATCCACGACGCCGCCCTCGCCCTCGTCGGGGAGACGGGCTACCGGCGCACGACGATCGAGGGTATCGCCGCCCGTGCCGGGGTCGGCAAGCAGACCATCTACCGCTGGTGGCCCTCCAAGGCCGCCGTCCTGATGGAAGCCTTCCTGGACCTCGCCGGCCGGGCCGCCGAAGGGGCGGGACCGCGGTCCGGGGACGCCGTGCCGGGCCTCCCCGACACCGGGGACCTGGCCGCCGACCTCAAGCGCGTCCTGCGGGCCACCGTCGACGAGTTGAACGACCCGGCGATGGAGGTCCCCATGCGCGCGCTGACCGCCGAGGGGGTCGTCGACGCGGAGCTGGGCGCGGAGTTCGTCGAGAAGCTGCTCGACCCCCAGCTCGCGCTGTACGCCACCCGGCTGCGGGCCGCCCAGGAGGCCGGGCACGTGCGTGCCGACGCCGATCCCCGGATCGCCCTGGAACTGCTCGTCGGCCCGCTCACCCACCGCTGGCTGCTGAGGACCCGGCCGCTCACCCACGCCTACGCCGACGCGATCGTCGACTACGCGCTCGGCGGGCTCACGCCCCGCCCGTGACACCGCGCCGTGCGCCGGTGCAACCGTGCGGAACGCGGGCGCCCGGCGCCGTTCCGTGTCCGGTACGGGGTGCTTTCCGGCCCGGTGCGAGGTGCGGCGGCGGGCGTGACGGTGCTCACTCGGTGCGGTGGTAGGCGGTCCCACTGGTGCACTCTGGCCACCCGGAGCGCAGGATGGTGCGACCATGGAAGAGCAACGCTGAGGTGAGGGGATAGATGGGCGCCGATTCCGGCCGCTTCCGCGGCACAGAGAACAGGATCTCCCAGTGGCTGCGACGACGCCCCAAACCACCGGGGGCCGAGGCCGCCGACACGGCCAGGGCGGAGCTGCTGCTGGCCGTCGCCGACGCGGGTATGCCCATCGCCCCCGCCGCCCATCCCCAGGGATACCGATGTTCGTGCGAACGCATCGGCTGTCCCACCCCCGCCCGGCACCCCGTCTCCTTCGCCTGGCAGACGCAGGCCACCACCGACCGCGCCCAGATCGAGCGCTGGGCCCACGGCCAGCCGCTGGCCAACTTCATCACCGCGACGGGCATGGTCCACGACGTGCTGGACGTCCCGCTCACCGCCGGCCGCCAGGCCCTGGAGCGCCTGCTCGCCGCGGACATCGAGGTCGGCCCGGTCGCCCAGTCCGGCGAGGACCGGATGCTCTTCTTCACCGCCACCCGCGGCACCCCCGAGGACGAGGACGAGTGGTGGCCGTGCGAGCTGGACTGCCACCCCGAGACCATGGACGCCCACCCCGGCCTGCGCTGGCACTGCCGCGGCAGCTACGTCCTCCTGCCCCCCGCCCGGCTCCCCGGTGAGCTGGACGTCCACTGGGTGCGCGGCCCCGAGCACGCGCTGCCCGACCCGCTGACCCTGCTGGAGACGCTGACCGACGCCTGCGCGCGCTATGCGGGCAGCGCCGAGCAGAGCGAGCTGGACCACGACGCGATCGCCTGGCCGCTGAGCCGCTGAGCCGCTCGGGTCGCTGAGCCGCTGTCTCGGGCCGAGCCGCGGGGGGTCGGGCCGAGCCGCGGGGGGTCGGGCCGCCCCGAGTCGACCGGCCGCCGTCCGGGCGGCTTCGCGCTACTCGCCCTTGGCGGCGACCAGGCCCGGCAGTCGGTTCAGCACCCGCACCTTGTCCCCGGACGGGGCGCCGGAGCCGGGGCCGGCGCCGGTCGCGCGCGGCGGGACGTACGCCAGTTGGCTGGAGACCCGCTCCTTGGTGAGGCTGCTGCCCACCTCGCCGGTGAGCAGCGCCTTCGCGTCGGCGTTGACCTCCGGCCTGAGCCCCCGCGCCGCGGTCTGCCGCTCGAAGTGCCTGCTGCTGAAGAAGACCAGCGCCCCGCCGTCCTCGGTGCGCAGCCCGAGCGGGGCGAACGCCGAGGCGGTCAGCGGCTGGTCGACGTACTGGTAGGAGAAGCCCGGCCGCCGGGTGGTGCGGCGTGCCTCGCGCCAGCCCGAGGTGGTAGGGCCGGGCGCGAACGCGTCGGGCTCGCCGTCGCGCAGGTACGCGGTGTACGTGGCGCTCAACTCGGCCGGCTCGACCGCGAGTTCGTCGTCGCGCGGTTCGACGGGGGCGGCGAACCCGTCCGCGTCCAGAGCGAACTCCGGTACCTGGGACGACGGGAGGACCGCGAGGTAGGACGCCTTCCACAGGGCGTCGGGGCCGGTCCGCACGAACACCACCAGCCAGCGGGTGTCCGGATTCCCGCCGTCCTCGTCCCGGTTGGAGTCGGTGTCCGCCAGGAACCAGCGCGGCCACCCCGCCTTCTTGGGGATGGCATAGGTCGCGTCGTCGAGGACCAGCGGCCTGTGCGCCTTGTTGCCGCCGGGGTTGTACGTCCGGCGCGCGGTGAGACCGGCCTGGTTGATCGCGCCGAGCGACCCGGTCACCCGGTCCGCGTCCAGCGCCGGATCGAGCGCCTTGTCCGCCGCGTTGTAGGCGGTCAGGAAGTCCGTAAGGGCCTGGGCCGCCTCGGACTTCGTCGCGCCGGGCAGCACCTCGCGCTCACCGTGCACCGTCACGCAGCCGCTCACCGTCACGCACAGCACCGTGGCCGTCGCGAACCCCGCCGTCAGTCGACCCAGCCTTGTCATCCGTTGCTTCTGCGCCTTCTGCTCCGTCGCCCGCGCTGACCGTCGAAACCCTACCGGGCGGCGGTCGGGGACCGGGCGGTGACCGAGGACGGGATGCGCGTCCGGGGCCGTCCCGCCCGTTCGCCCGGCAGTGCTTGAATGCCCCCGTGAACGAAGACGACGTACCCCGAGGCATCGACGTCCTGCGGGTGTTCTGCGGCCCCGACGACCGGCACGGCAACGCCCTCGGCGTCGTACGCGACGGGCGAGGCCACCCCGACGAGGCGTCCCGGCGGCGGCTCGCGCGGCGGCTCGGGTTCAGCGGGACGGTGTTCGTCGACGACCCCGAGCGCGGGCGCGTGGACATCCACGCTCCCGGCGGACCGCTGCCGTTCGCCGGGCATCCGCTGGTCGGCGCGGCCTGGCTGCTGGACCTGGAGATCCTGGAGCTGGCGGTCGGGGACGTGTTCGCGCGCCAGGACGGGGAGTTCACCTGGATCACCGCCCGCCCCGAGTGGGCCCCGCCGCACACGTTCCAGCAGTACGCGACGGCCGCCGAGGTGGCGGCGCTGCCCGGCCCGCCGCCCGGCGAGGGCCCCCTCTGCGCCTGGGCCTGGGAGGACGAGGCGGCGGGGCGGGTACGCGCACGGGACTTCCCCCGGCGCGGGGAGGGCGCCGTCGAGGACGAGGCGACGGGCGCGGCCGCGCTGCTGCTCAGCGCGCGGCTCGGCCGCGCCCTCAACATCAGGCAGGGGCGCGGCTCCCAGATCCTCACCGCTCCCGCGCCGGACGGCACGGTCGAGGTCGGGGGCCGCGTCCTGATGGCCGTCCGGGGCTGAGGTCAGGGCCGGAGCATCGCCCTGCGGCCCGAGCACGAAGCCGTGCTCCGCGAGGAGCAGGCGGCGTCCGCCCGGTCGATGGGGGCGGTCGACTGACCCGCGGCCCGCGGGCCGCTTCCCCCGCGTACGGCCCCACCGGAATCACCCGGTGGGGCCGTACGGCCGTACGCGGGGCTCACGCGCCGAGCGGGAACGCCTCGCCCAACGCGCGGAAGACCGCGGTGTTCAGGGCGAACGCGCGCTTGCACTCCTCGACGACGCGCTGCTTCTCCAGGTCGTCCGCGTTCACGGCGTCCAGCAGCTCGCGGTAGCCCCGCTTGAAGGCGGCGGGGTTGGTGATCCGCTCGAAGACGTAGAACCGCACGCCGTCGCCCTTGCGCTCGAAGCCCCAGGTCTTCTCCGCCTTGTCGCGGATGATCTGGCCGCCCGAGAGGTCGCCGAGGTAGCGCGTGTAGTGGTGGGCGACGTAACCGGCCGGCCAGGTGCGGGCGCACTCGGTGATCCGGTCCGCGTAGGCGGCGGTGGCGGGCAGCGGCCGCAGGCCCTCGCGCCAGTCGGCCCCGCCGAGGTGGGCCAGGTCGCGCTCCAGCTCGGCGGAGCGCATCAGCTCGGGCTGTATGAAGGGGCCCGCGACCGGGTCCGCGCGCAGGGCCTCCGCGCCCTCCTCCAGCGCCCGGTACACGAACCACAACTGCTCGGTGTAGCGCGTGTACGCGTCCACCCCCAGCCGTCCCCCGAGCAGGTCGCTCATGAAGGACGAGGTCTCGGCCTCGGTGTGCTGCTCGTGCGAGGCGGTGCGGATGAGCGTCGAGAAGGGGATGGCGGTGGCGGTTGCGTCCAAAGCGGGCCTCCGGAGACCGAGGGGACGGGAAGTCCAGGAAAGACGGAGATGCCGGCAGGCGACCGCCGTGGTGCGCACAGCGCCTGCCGTTGTGCCGATCTTCTTACTTAGGCATACCTAAGTCAATGGTTCCCGACTGTCTGTCGGTAAAACCTACGCCCTGCCGACCCGGTCGGCGGGGTGGCAGGGCGCAGGGCGGCCGGGCGCGGTGGCCGGCCGGGCTCACGGCAGCGTGAGGATCTCCGCCCCGGTCTCCGTGACCACCAGCGTGTGCTCGAACTGGGCGGTGCGCTTGCGGTCCTTCGTCACCACGGTCCAGCCGTCCTCCCACAGGTCGTACTCGTGGGTGCCCAGCGTCAGCATCGGCTCGATGGTGAACGTCATGCCCGGCTGCATGACCGTCGTCGCGTGCGGGCTGTCGTAGTGCGGGATGATCAGCCCGGAGTGGAACGAGGAGTTGATCCCGTGCCCGGTGAAGTCGCGCACCACTCCGTACCCGAACCGCTTCGCGTACGACTCGATGACCCGGCCGATCACGTTGACCTGCCGTCCGGGGCGGACCGCCTTGATGGCCCGGTTCAGCGACTCGCGGGTGCGCTCGACCAGCAGCCGCGACTCCTCGTCCACCTCGCCGCAGAGGTAGGTGGCGTTGTTGTCGCCGTGCACCCCGTTGATGTACGCGGTGACGTCCAGGTTCACGATGTCGCCGTCGCGCAGCACGGTGGAGTCGGGGATGCCGTGGCAGATGACCTCGTTGACCGAGGTGCACAGCGACTTCGGGAAGCCCCGGTAGCCGAGCGTCGAGGGGTATGCGCCATGATCGATCATGAACGCGTGCGCGACCCGGTCCAGCTCGTCGGTGGTGACCCCCGGAGCGATGTGCTTGGCGGCCTCCTCCATCGCCTGCGCGGCGATGCGGCCCGCGACGCGCATCCGCTCCACGGTGTCGGCGTCCTGGATCTCCGGGCCGGTGTACGGCGTCGGGGCCGGCTTCCCCACGTACTCGGGGCGCCGGATGTTTCCGGGTACGGAACGGACGGGAGTGATCTCCCCTGGTACGAGAAGCGACTGGCCAGACATGCCAGCGAGTCTAACCAGCGGCTCCGGGGCACCATGGCGATAAGGAAAGGAGCCGTCGATGGCCCTGTTCAAGAAGCGCACGGTCGGCAAACCGGGCGAGTGGTACTACTGCCTGGAGCACAAGAAGGTCGAGGAGGGCCCCGAGTGCCCGGCGAAGGACCGGTTCGGCCCCTACGCCTCCCGCGAGGCGGCGCAGCACGCGATGGACACGGCGCGCGACCGGAACGCGGAGTGGGAGAACGATCCCCGGTGGCACGACCAGGGCGACGCCCCCGACGACGCACCGGGCGGCGCGGGCCCCGACCGGCCGTAGGCGCACGCCGGGTCCGGGCGGCCGGGCGGCTGACGCGGCGGCCCGGCGCGCGGTGACCTTTCGACGGCCCGCCGCGCGGGATCTCCAGGCGGCCTGCCAGTCGGTCCGGCGGCCCGGTGGGCTGAGCGGTCACGTCGCCGGGCCTCCGCCGGCCCGGTCGAGCCGGGTCGGATCGAGGGCGGCCGAGCGGCCTTGCGGGGCCGGGGGCTCGGCTCACTCTCCGCCCGGCACACCTGCCGCCTCCGCCCCGGCTCACGCCTCGGCTCCGGCCTCCCGCCTGCGTATCGCGTCCTCGTCCGTCTCGGAGTCGTACCGCACCAGCTTCGGCAGCGCCGCCGTCAGCAGCACCACCGACGCGACGCACGCCACCCCGCCCGTCCAGATCGCCGACCGGGTCCCCGTCCAGCCGGCCATCGCGCCGGCCCGGACCTGGCCGAGCTGCGGGCCGACGCTGTACGAGAGCACCTCGATGCCCGCCAGCCGGCCCCGCAGCTCCTCCGGGATCGTCTGGTTCCAGATCGTCGAGCGCCCCAACCCGCTCAGCATGTCGCCCGCGCCCGCCACGGCCAGGCACAGCAGCACCACCCAGACGCTGGAGAACCAGCCCGCCGCGGCGATCGCCAGCCCCCACGCCGCCGCGCCGAACACCACGAACAGCCCGTGCCTGCGCACGCGGGTCGTCCACCCGCTGGTCAGCCCCAGCACCAGCGAGCCGACCGAGCCCGCCGCGTACATCAGGCCCAGCGACCACTGCGCGTCCAGCTCGTCCGCGAGGAACGGGAAGATCGTGTTCGGGAAGGCGAAGAACATCGCCGCCAGGTCGATCGCGTACGTGCCCAGCAGCACCGGCCGGCTCCACGCGTACCGGGCGCCCTCGACGATCCCCCGCAGCGACGGCTTCCGCGCGTCCCCGGCGGGCGGCGCCGGGGCCAGGCGCAGGCAGAGCACGGCGGAGGCGGCGAAGGTGCACACCGTCACCGCGTACGCCGTGCCGTGACCGGCGTACGCCACCACCAGCCCGGCCAGCGCCGGACCCGCGATCGCCCCGACCTGCCAGCGCAGCGAGTTCAGCGCCGCCGCCGCCGTCTGCTGGGCGTGCGGCACGATCCGGGCCATCAGCGAGTCCAGGGCGGGCCGCTGGAGCCCGGCCAGCGCGGACACCCCGCCGGCCACCACGTACAGCGGCCACAGCAGCGGCTCGGGCAGCAGGGCGTTGACCAGCAGGACGGCGGCGAGCACACCGAGGCCCGCCTCGGTCAGCAGGATGACCCGCCGCCGGTCCACGGAGTCCGCGAGGGCCCCGCCGTACAGCCCGAAGACGACCAGCGGCACCAGCTCCACCGCGCCCATCGCCCCGACCGCGAGCGGGGAGCCGGTGAGCTGCTTGATCTGGAGCGGCAGCGCGATGAGCGCCATGAAGCTGCCGAAGTACGTGATGAGCCCCTGGATCCACAGCAGGCGGAAGTCGGGGGAGGAGCGCCAGGGCGAGAGGTCCGGCAGCAGAGCGCGGAGCCGGCCCGGCGGCGGGGACGCGGGGGGAGCTGGTGAGGTCACGAAGGGTCATGATCGGCACTGCCGCGTCGCCGGGCAACTCCTTATCCCCGCTCCGCCCGCCCCCGACCTGCGGAGAGGGGGCGCGGCGGCGGGTGGGCGCACGTGCCCCCGGGGCCGCCGGCGGGCGGCTGCCCCGCAGTAGGGTCGGCCTCATGACTACACAGGACAGCGCTGCCAAGCCCCCCGCCAAGGACCCGTGGGACCTCCCCGACGTCTCCGGACTCAGCGTCGGCGTGCTCGGCGGGACCGGCCCGCAGGGCCGCGGCCTCGCCTACCGGCTCGCCCGCGCCGGACAGCGGGTCACCCTCGGCTCACGGGACGCGGCGCGCGCCCGGCAGGCGGCGGACGAGCTGGGCTTCGGGGTGGAGGGCGCGGACAACGCGGAGTGCGCCCGGCGCAGCGACATCGTGATCGTCGCCGTGCCGTGGGACGGCCACGCCACCACGCTGGAGTCCCTGCGCGAGGAGCTCGCGGGCAAGCTCGTGATCGACTGCGTCAACCCGCTCGGCTTCGACAAGAAGGGCGCCTACGCCCTCAAGCCGGAGGAGGGCAGCGCCGCCGAGCAGGCCGCCGCCCTGCTGCCGGACTCCCGCGTCACCGCCGCCTTCCACCACCTCTCCGCGGTGCTGCTCCAGGACGAGGGCATCGAGGAGATCGACACCGACGTCCTGGTCCTGGGCGAGGTCCGCGCGGACACCGACCTGGTGCAGGCGCTGGCGGGCCGCATCCCCGGAATGCGCGGCATCTTCGCCGGCCGCCTCCGCAACGCCCACCAGGTCGAGTCGCTGGTGGCCAACCTGATCTCGGTCAACCGGCGCTACAAGGTCCACGCCGGGCTGCGCGCCACCGACGTCTGACCCGACCGCGCGCACGGGGGTGACCCGATTGTGCGCATCGGGGAGCGGGGGGCCGCCCGCCGGGGAGGTCGTACGCACCGCGCCTGTCCGGCCCCGCCGGCAGGCGGGCCGGCGGAGCGCCGCGAGGGGCGGGCCCGAGGCGGGGCACACCGGGGCATGGGGGACACTGGACGGGACCGCGACCCGTTCCCCGACAGGAGCCTCCCCCCATGCCCCGCCTCGCTCTCTACGCCCTCGTCGTCTGCGTCCTCGCCGTCGTGGCGGCGGTGGTCTCCTTCGTCCAGGGCAGCCTGCTCGGGATCGTCTGGGTGCTCATCGCGGGGCTCTCGTCGAACATGTTCTGGTTCTCCCTGCGCAAGCACCGCATGACCGCCTCCGACGCCGCCCACTGACCCGGCCGGCCCCGGCCCCGCTCCCGGCCCGCCGGTCCCGCCCCCGTCCGCGCCGCTCCCGACCCGCCGACCCCGTCCGCACCGGGCGCCCCGTCCGCACCGGGCGTCACCCCACCGCGCACACCGGGTCCTGCTCGTCGAAGGCCCCCCGCCAGAAGCGGTACGCGTCGTACCCGCAGTACCGCTGCGTCTCCTCGACGCCCAGGCCGCCTAGCAGCGCGTCGATCGCGTCGAAGAACGCCGCGTTCACGCCGGGGATCCACAGCAGGGCGAACACCGCGATCAGCCCGTACGGCGCGATCGGCTCCACCTGGCGGCGTATGCGGTACGGGAGCCAGGGCTCGACCACCCCGTAGCCGTCCAGGCCCGGAATCGGCAGGGAGTTCAGGATCGCCGCCGTGACCTGGAGCATCGCGAGGAACGCCAGCGCGTACTGGAAGGCGGGGGGCACCCCGTCGAGCGCGTCCAGCCAGAACGGGGCCGTGCACACCAGGGCGAACGCCACGTTCGTCAGCGGGCCCGCGGCCGAGATCAGGCTGTGCTGCCACCGGGCGCGGACGCGCCCCCGCTCGATGTAGACCGCGCCGCCCGGCAGCCCGATCCCGCCCATGACCAGGAAGAGGACGGGCAGCACGACGCTGAGCAGGGCGTGGGTGTACTTGAGCGGGTTGAGCGTGAGATAGCCCTTCGCCCCCACCGAGACGTCCCCGCTGTGCAGCGCGGTGCGGGCGTGCGCGTACTCGTGGAGGCAGAGCGAGACGACCCACGCCCCGGTGACGAACAGGAACACCGCGAACCCGGTCGCCCCGGCGAAACCCGTCCACACCGCCCAGCCCGCGACGGCCGTGACGGCGGCGATGCCGAGGAAGACCGGGCTGATCCTCCGGTCGCCGCGGGCGGCTGTGGTGGTCATCGGCACACGACTCCTGGGCTGGGGGCATACGAGGTGCTGTCCTGACGGCGGACCGCAGTGGTGATCGTACGGTCCGACAGGTCGGGAACGTCGGGGACCGGGGCCGGAGTTCCGCCCCGTCAACACCGCGCCCCGATCCTTCGCGGACAATGGGCCCGTGCGCTACTGCATCCTCGGCACCACACGGGCACTCCGCGACGACGGTACGGCCGTCGCCCTCGGCGGGGCCCGGCTGCGCGCCCTGCTCACCGTGCTGGCGCTGCGGCCCGGACGAACCGTGCCCGCCGGGGCGCTCGTCGACGAGGTGTGGGACGGCGACCCGCCCGCCGACGCGGCCGGAGCGCTCCAGGCCCTGGTCGGACGGTTGCGGCGGGCGCTGGGGCGGGCCGCCGTCGAGTCCGCGGAGGGCGGCTACCGGCTCGCCGCCCCGCCGGACGCCGTCGACCTGTACCGCTTCGAGCGCCTGGCGGGGGCGGGCAGCCGGGCCCTGGACGCGGGCGACGCCGCAGGGGCCCTCGCCTCCCTCGACCAGGCCCTGGAGCTGTGGGCCGGGCCCGCGCTCGCCGACCTCCCCGACCGCGCGGCCGCCGCGCTCCGCTGGGAGGCCCGCGGGAGCGAGGCGCGGCGGACCAGGCTCGCCGCCCTCCTCGCCCTCGGGCGGCCCGAGGCGGCGCTGCCGGAGCTGACCGCGCTCAGCGCGGACCACCCGCTCGACGAACCGCTCCAGGCCCTGCGCATCACGGCCCTGCGGGACGCCGGGCGCACGGCCCAGGCGCTGGCCGCCTACGAGGAGGTGCGCGTCGTCCTCGCCGACCGCCTGGGCACGGCCCCCGGCCCGGCGCTGCGCGCCCTGCACGCCGACCTGCTCCGCCAGGGGGAACCGGAGCGGGGTGAGCGCCCGGCCGGGCCCGCGCCGTGCGCCCCGCCGCCCGCCGCGTCGGGCGGAGCGCCCCTTCCGCCCCCGCGCGGGAACCTCCGAGCCCGGCCCACCAGCTTCGTCGGGCGGGGCGCCGAGATCGCCGCGCTCCGCGAGGACCTGGCCCGAACCCGGCTCGTCACCCTGCTCGGCCCCGGCGGCGCGGGGAAGACGCGGCTGTCGCAGGAGGTGGCGGAGGCAGCCGCCGAGGCGTGGCCCGACGGCGTCTGGATGGCCGAACTGGCCCCCGTGGACGCCCCGGACGCCGTGCCCGAGGCGGTGCTGGGCGCGCTCGGCGCCCGCCAGACCGTCCTGCGCGGGGCCGGCGCCGAGGAGCTGCGCTCCGCCGACCGCGGCGGCGACGACCCCCTCGTACGCCTCACCGAGCACTGCGCCCCCCGGCGGATGCTGCTGCTCCTGGACAACTGCGAACACGTCGTCGGGGCGGCCGCCGCCCTCGTCGACCACCTGCTGGCCCACTGCCCGCGGCTCACCGTCCTCGCGACCAGCCGCGAACCCCTCAACGTGCCGGGCGAGTCCGTCCGCCCCGTCGACCCGCTCCCCGACCCGATGGCGCTGCGCCTGCTCGCGGAGCGCGGGGCCGCCGCCCGGCCCGGTTTCCGCGTCGACGCCGACGAGGGGACGGCCGCCGCCTGCGCCGAGATATGCCGCCGCCTCGACGGGCTGCCCCTCGCCATCGAACTGGCCGCCGCCCGGCTGCGGTCGCTCGCCCCGCGCCAGATCGCCGACCGGCTCGACGACCGCTTCCGCCTCCTCACCAACGGCAGCCGGACCGTGCTGCCCCGCCAGCAGACCCTGCGCGCCGTCGTCGACTGGTCCTGGGAGCTGCTGGACGCCCCCGAGCGGGCCGTCCTGCGCCGCCTGGCCGCCTTCGCGGGCGGCTGCGGGCTCACCGCCGCCGAGGAGGTCTGCGCGCTGCCCGCCGCGGGGGACGGCCCGGCGGTGGACCCCCGCGACGTCGCCGCCCTGCTCGGGTCCCTGGTCGACAAGTCGCTCGTCGTCGCCGCGCCCGGCGACGACGGGGAGATGCGCTACCGCCTGCTGGAGACGGTCGGGGAGTACGCCGCCGAGCGCCTCGACGAGGCCGCCGAACGGGAGGCGGTCGAGCGGCGCCATCTGGTCCACTACCGCGAACTGGCCCGCACCACCGACCCGAAGCTGCGCGGCGCCGGGCAGCGGGAGGCCATCGCGCTCTTCGGCCGGGAGTACGAGAACCTGCGCTCCGCGCTGCGCCACGCCGTCGCCGCGCGCGACGAGCACGAAGCGCTCTGCCTGGTGCTCTCGCTGTCCTGGTACTGGACCATGCGCGACCTGCGCGCGGACGCCCGCCAGTGGGCTCGGGACGCAGCCTCGCTCGGCCCCGACCCGTTCGCCCCGCCCGGCGTCCGGGCCCCCGCGCTGCTGGAGCGGGCCACGGACCGGCCCCCGCCCATGGCCCCCGACCAACTGGCCGAGGCCCGGCGCGGGGTGGCCCTGATCCACCTGGCCAACACCGAGCACGGGGCGGACGCGTGGTCGTCCCCCGCCGGGCAGGAGCGCCTGCGCGCCATCACCCGGACCTACCGGGCCGGGCAGCCGCAGACCTGCCGCACCCCCGGTTCGCTGTGGATGTACGCGGTCCTGCTGACCGGGAAGGTCGACGACGTCCGCGAGCTGCTGGACGAGACGGTCCGGGCCTCGCGGGCGTACGGCGACGCGTGGGAGCTGGGCTCCGCGCTCCTGATGCGGGCCAACGTCCTCACCAGCCGCCCCGACTGGGCCGGCGAGGCCCTGGCCGACGCCGACGAGAGCCTGGCGCTCTTCCTCCGGCTCGGCGACGACTGGGGGGCCGCCGAATCCCTCTCGGCGCGCGGCGAGGCGAACGAGCGCCGCGGCCGCTACACCGCGGCCGCCGAGGACTACCTGGCCGCCGTCGGCCACGCCCGGCGGCTCGGGGCGCAGGCGCAGGTGGCGCTGTTGCGCTCCCGGTACGCCGGGGTGCTCACCGAACTCGACCGCTTCGACGAGGCCGAGGCCATCCTGCGCGACGTCATCGACGCCGGGCGGTACACGAGCCTGGACGCCGCGACGACCGCCCGGCTCTTCCTCGGCTTCCTGCTGGGGCGCACCGGGCGCACCGCGGAGGCGCGCCAACAACTGCTGCTCATGCGGGAGTTCAGCTCCCGCGCACTGGCCGTCTTCGACAGCTTCGTGCTCGGGGTGCTGGCCTGGCTGGACAACCTGGAGGGCGCGTACGCCTCCGCGCTGGACACCGCCCTGACGGTGCTGGGCCGCTCCCACGACCGGATGTCGGAGATGATGGCCCCGCAGATGGCCTCCATCCAGCTCATGACCATCGCGCGGGCCCTGGCGGGGCTGGAGGACGCCCCCGGCTCCGCCGAGGCCGCCGCCCGCCTGCTCGGCCTCCAGGCGGTGCTCCTGCCCGCCGGGCACGTGCCGACCGCGATGGAGCGCCGGAACCTGGCGGACGCCGAGCGGGCCTGCCGCGCCCGGCTGGGGGACGCGGAGTACACGGCGGCGTACGCGGAGGGCGGCGGCCTCACGGTCGAGCGGGCCACCGCCCTGGCGGAGTCGTACCGCCGCCCGCCGCCTCGGTGACCGCGGCGGTCAGGACGCCTTGCGGAACCTGGCCACCGCCGGGGGAGCCGCCAGCAGCGTGATGCCGACGGCCCAGGCGAGCGTCGTCCAGACCGGCTGCGCGACCGGGCCGCCCATCATCAGACCCCGCACCGCGTCCGCCAGGTTGGACAGGGGGTTGTAGTCGGTGAAGGTCTGGAGCCAGCCCGGCATCGTCTGCGGCGGGGCGAAGATGGAGGAGCCGAACTGCAGGGGCATCAGCACGAGCATCCCCGTCCCCTGGACCGCCTGGGCCGTCTTCAGGCTCAGCCCGAGCAGGATGAAGATCCACATGATGGCGGCGGCGAACACCGCCGACAGGGCGACCGCCCCCAGGAGCCCGGCCACCGACGTCCCCAGCTCCATGCCGAGGGCGAAGCCCATCGCCAGCAGGATGAGCGTGGCGACCGCCATCCGGCCCAGCTCGACCGTGATCTTGGCGATGAGCACCGAGGAGCGGGCGATGGGCATCGTGCGGAACCGGTCCATGACGCCCTTGCGGAAGTCGTCGTTGACGCCGGTGCCGACGGCCATGGAGATGTTCATGCCCATCATCGCCATCAACCCCGGCACCAGGTAGTTCAGGTAGTCCTGCCGGTCGCCGCCGAGGCTGCCGCCGACCGACCCGCCGAAGACGTACACGAACAGCAGCGTGAAGACGATCGGCATCAGCAGGACGTCGAACATCGACTCCGGGTCCTTCTTGATCTGGAGCAGGTTGCGCCGGACCAGGGCCCCGATGTGCCGCAGCGTGGCGCGTGGTCCGATCCGGCCCTCGCCGGCCGCCGCCGGGGCGGTCGCGGGGACGGGGGACAGGGTGGTGGTGCTCATACGGCGACCTCCTGGGGAGCGGGGGCGGAGTAGGCGGCGGCCCGGTCGCCGGTGATCGCGAGGAACACCTCGTCCAGGCTGGGCAGGTCGGTGGAGACATGGGCGAGGGAGAAGCCCCGCGCCCCCAGCAGCCCGATGACGGCGGTCAGTTGCTGGTCGCTGAGGATGGGCACGGACAGCACGTCCTCGTGCGGGAGGGCCTGCGCCCCGGCGATCCCGTCGAGCCCCGCCTCCCGCAGCGCCCGCGCCATCGCGGGCAGCTCGGCCGGGTCCGAGGGCCGGATCCGCAGGGTGCGGCCGCCGACCTTCGCCTTCAGCTCGTCGACCCCGCCGTGCGCGATGACCTTCCCCC
This sequence comes from Streptomyces sp. NPDC041970, assembly GCF_055588985.1. Taxonomy (NCBI): domain Bacteria; kingdom Bacillati; phylum Actinomycetota; class Actinomycetes; order Kitasatosporales; family Streptomycetaceae; genus Streptomyces; species Streptomyces sp. NPDC041970. The sequence continues at coordinate 76,603 of NZ_JBVJCD010000017.1, read as the reverse complement.
GGTCGATCACCGTGAGCTCCCGCGCGAGCTGTTCGGCCTCCTCCATGTACTGGGTGGTCAGCAGCACGGTCGCGCCGTCGGCGACCATCCGCCGCACCTCCTCCCAGACCTCGTTGCGGGTCCGGGGGTCGAGCCCGGTCGTCGGCTCGTCCAGGTAGAGCACGGCGGGACTGCCGATCATCGAGGCGGCCAGGTCGAGCCGGCGGCGCATACCGCCGGAGTACTCCGCGCAGGCCCGCCGGGCGGCCTCGGTGAGCGAGAACCGCTCCAGCAGCTCGTCGGCGCGCGCCCGCGCCCGCTTGCGGGGCAGGTCGAGCAGCCGCCCGATCATGTAGAGGTTCTCCCAGCCGGACAGCTTCTCGTCGACCGAGGCGTACTGCCCGGTCAGGCCGATGACCCGGCGCAGTTGGCGCGGCTGGCGCACCACGTCGAAGCCCGCGACGACGGCGTGGCCGGCGTCGGGGGCGACCAGCGTGGACAGGCAGCGGACGAGGGTGGTCTTGCCCGCGCCGTTGGGGCCGAGGACGCCGAGGACGGTGCCCTCGCGGACGTCGAGGTCCACGCCGTCCAGCGCCCTGGTCCCGCCGTAGTGCTTGACCAGCCCGCGGACCTCGACGGCGTTCCGGCCGTGCGCGGGGTTCTTGTCGATTCGCGTCATGCCCTCAGCAGACCAGCGCCCGCCGACAGCGCGCCGACAAGCGGCCGACAGCCCGCCGACGGGAGTGTCGGCGGGCTGTCGGGAAGAACCGGAAGGGTGCGCCGGCTCAGTGGAAGGTGTGCTCCGGCGCCGGGAACGTGCCCCCGACGACCTCCTGCGCGAACTCCTTCGCCGCGTCCCCGAGCACCTGGCGCAGGTTCGCGTACTGCTTGGTGAAGCGCGGGACCTTGCCGCCGGTCAGCCCGACCATGTCGGTGTAGACCAGCACCTGTGCGTCGGTCGCGGAACCGGCGCCGATGCCGACGGTCGGGATGTGCAGCGTACGGGTGACCTCGGCGGCCAGCTCGGCGGGCACCAGCTCCAGCACGACGGCGAACGCGCCCGCGTCCTGGACGGCCTTCGCGTCCCGCAGCAGTTGCTGGGCGGCCTCCTCGCCGCGGCCCTGGACCCGGTAGCCCATCGCGTTGACCGACTGCGGGGTCAGGCCGATGTGCCCCATGACCGGGATGCCGGACTCGACGAGGAGCCGGATCTGCGCGTGGGACCGCTCGCCGCCCTCCAGCTTGACCGCGCCGACGCCCGCCTCCTTGACCAGCCGGGTGGCGTTGCGCAACGCCTGCACGGGGCCCTCCTGGTACGAGCCGAAGGGCAGGTCGCCGACGATGAGGGCCCGCCTGGTGCCGCGGACGACGGCGGCGGACAGCATCGCCATCTCGTCCATCGTTACGGGCACGGTGGTCTCGTAACCGAGGTGGCAGTTGCCCATCGAGTCCCCGACGAGCATGACCGGAATCCCGGCCTCGTCGAAGACGGACGCGGTCATCGCGTCGTAGGCGGTGAGCATGGGCCACTTCTCGCCGCGCTCGGTGGCGGCGGCGATGTCGTGGACGGTGACGCGGCGGGTGGACTTCCCCCCGTACAGCGCTTTGCCGTTGCCGGCGGGGGCGCCGGCGGGGGAGGGCTGATTCTGCGCAGCCTGAAGCGACATGGCGAACGGCTCCTTCGTCATCTCGAGGCGCCCTGACGGCGTCCCCGGACCTCTTCCATGGTGGCATCCCGCCCCGGCGGTCGGGAAGTGGGTCCGCGCCACCGCTCCGCTCCGGGGCGCACCGGCCGGAGCCCCGGAGGCCGGGGCATGTGCTCGTTCTGTCACAAGGCCGCACGGTCGGGGCCGCGCAGGAACTCCGCGTCCCGGCCCGCTCGTCGTGCTGTGCGTACGGACACCGTCGGCGCGCCCGCGGGTCCGGGGGCCCGACCGGGGTGGGGCGGGGCGGAAAGCGGCGGGAAAGGCTCCGCTGATCCCCTAGGGTCGGGGGCGCGGCAAGGTGACGGTCGAGAGAAGTAAGGACAGGCGATGGTTCAGGCGTACGGAGCGGACACGGGCAACGGCAGCGCGGAGCGGCCGCAGCCCAGCGCGACCCGCTTCCGGGGCCTGTGGGACAGACTGAAACGGGACCGGGGGATCTGGCGGCGCGGGATCGTGCTGGCCCTCTGCTCGATGGCGCTGACCCTGCTGATGGGCGTCCACTCCCGGATCCCGAACCGGGTGGGGAACCTCGGCAGCCTCGTCGAGACGTTCCTGCCCTGGGTGGCGGTTTTCCTCCCGCTGCTGCTCCTCCTCGGCCTGCTGCGGCGCTCGGCGACCGCACTGGTCGCGCTGGTGCTGCCGGTCGCGGTCTGGCTCAACATGTTCGGCGGCCTCCTCACCGACAAGTCCGGGGCCGGCGGCGACCTCACCGTCGTCACCCACAACGTCAACGCGGACAACCCCGACCCCCGCGGCACCGCCCAGCAGGTCGCCGGCTCCGGCGCGGACGTGGTGGCCCTCCAGGAGCTTCCGGGCCGGCAGGTCTTCACGTACGAGAGGGCGCTGGCGGCCCGCTACCCGCACCACGCGGTGCAGGGCACCGTCGGCCTGTGGAGCAAGTACCCGCTGGCCGACACGCGCGAGGTGGACATCAAGATGGGCTGGACCCGCGCCATACGCTCCACGGTCCGCACGCCCCAGGGCGAGGTCGCGGTGTACGTGGCCCACCTGCCATCCGTCCGGGTGAAGCTGCACGCCGGGTTCACCGCCAACCAGCGCGACGACAGCGCCGACGCGCTCGGCGAGGCCATCAAGCGCGAGCGCGTCGAGCGCGTCGTCCTGCTCGGCGACCTGAACGGCACCATGAACGACCGTTCGCTGAGCGCGGTCAGCGCCCAGATGCGCTCCACCCAGGGCGCGGCGGGCGACGGCTTCGGGTTCAGTTGGCCCGCCTCGTTCCCGATGGCGCGGATCGACCAGATTTTGGTCAGGAACGTCGAGCCGAAGTCCTCCTGGACGCTGGCGGCGACCGACAGCGACCACCTGCCCATCGCCGCCCGCCTGGAGCTGTGAGCCGCCCGGCCCGGCGGGCGCAACGAGCCGTTCACCTGGCGGTGGGCGTCCCGGCATAAACGTCCGGCAGGATTTGTTCCAGTAACTTACATATGGCGTGAGCCGTTGCCCGGCGCCCTGTGCGCCCCGGCAGCGGCTCTCTGCCGTGCGCCCGCCCCCGTACCCCCGAAAGGTTCCTCCCCCATGCCCCTGGCCCTCCTCGCCCTGGCCGTGAGCGCCTTCGGCATAGGCACGACGGAGTTCGTCATGATGGGGTTGCTGCCCGACGTGGCGGACGACCTCGGCACCTCCGTCCCCACCGCCGGACACCTCGTGTCGGCCTACGCGATCGGCGTCGTCCTGGGCGCGCCCCTGCTCACCGCGGTCGGCTCCCGCGTCCCGCGCAAGCGGATGCTCCTACTCCTGATGGCGCTGTTCACCGTCGGCAACCTCGCCTCGGCGCTCGCCCCGGACTTCGGCTGGCTCGTCGCGGGCCGCTTCCTCGCCGGTCTGCCGCACGGCGCGTTCTTCGGCGTCGGCGCGGTCGTCGCCGCCCGGCTGGTCTCCGACGGCCGCCAGGGGCGCGCCGTGGCGACGATGTTCCTCGGCCTGACCGTCGCCAACATCGTCGGCGTCCCCGCGGCCACCCTGCTCGGCCAGCACCTCGGCTGGCGGGCGACCTTCCTCGTCGTCGCGGTGATCGGGCTGGTCGCCATGGCCGCCCTCGCCCGCCTGGTGCCGCAGGTCCCCGTCGACGCCCACCAGGACGTCCGCCGCGAGCTGCGCGCGCTCGGCGACCGCCAGGTGCTCCTCGGGCTGCTCACCGCCGTGTTCGGCTTCGCCGGGGTCTTCGCGGTCTACTCCTACCTCTCGGCCATGACCACGGAGGCGATGGGCTTCGGCTCCTCCTCCGTCACCCTCGTGCTGGCCCTCTTCGGCATCGGCATGACCCTCGGCGCGCTGGCGGCCGGCCCGCTCACCGACCGGGCGCTGCGCCCGACGCTGTACGGGTCGCTCGCCGCGCTCGCCGTGGTCCTGGCGGTCTTCCCGTTCGCCGCGCACGTGCGGTGGGCGGCGCTGGTGATGGTGGTGCTGCTGGGCGGCGTCGGCTTCATGACGACGACCCCGCTCCAGATGCTGGTGATGAACAAGGCCAAGGACGCCCCGACCCTGGCGTCCGCCTCCAACCACTCCGCGTTCAACCTGGCCAACGCGGGCGGCGCCTGGCTCGGCGGCCTGGCCATCGCCGCCGGCTGGGGGTGGACCTCCCCGGCGCTGGTCGGCGCGGTCCTCGCGGTGACCGGCCTGGCGGTGGCCCTCACGGCGGGCTACCTGGACCGCACGCCCGCGGGGGCCTCGCGGGTGGTCGCGGGAGGCCCCGGCGCCCCGGCCGCCGAGCCGGCCGCGTCGGACCGGGTCGGCGTCCGGGAGTAGAGCGGCCACCGCGCGCCGCGGTGACCGCTCCCTCCACCGGGACGACACGCGCACCGGGCGGCGTGCGCGCCGAGGCGGCGTGCCCGCGCGGGGATGCGCGCGCGTCAGACGGCGTACGCGCCGAGGAGCGCCCGCGCACCGGGGCGGCGTACGTCGTCAGGCGGCGTGCGCGCCCCTCGGCGTGCGCGCCCGGCGGTGTGCGCTCCCCTCGGCGTGCGCCTCAGGGGGACTCGCGCCACCGGTTGGTGATCGGCAGCCGGCGGTCCTTCCCGAACCCCTTCGGCGAGATCTTCGTGCCCGGCGGGTACTGCCGCCGCTTGTACTCCGCGGTGTCCACCATCCGCAGCGTCTTCGCCACCAGCTCCGCGTCGAAACCGGCCGCCACGATGGCGTCCAGGCCCTGGTCGCGGTCGACGTACAGCTCCAGGATCGCGTCCAGGACGTCGTAGTCCGGCAGCGAGTCCGTGTCGACCTGCCCCGGCCGCAGCTCCGCGCTCGGCGGCTTGGTGATCGACGCCTCCGGGATCGGCGGGGTCTGCCCCCGCTCCTCGGCGGCCCGGTTGCGCCACTTCGCCAGCCGGAAGACCGACGACTTGTAGACGTCCTTGATCGGCCCGTACGCGCCGACCGCGTCCCCGTAGAGGGTGGAGTAGCCGACCGCCAGCTCGGACTTGTTGCCCGGCGCCAGCACGATCTGCCCCTCCTGGTTGGACAGGGACATCAGCATCATGCCGCGCAGCCGTGCCTGGAGGTTCTCCTCGGCCAGCCCGGTCAACTCCAACGACTCCATGTACGCGTCGAACATCGGCTCGATCGGCAGGGTGCGGTAGTTGAGCCCCGTACGCCGCGCCAGCTCGGCCGCGTCGCCCTTGGAGTGGTCCGAGGAGTACTTCGACGGCATCGAGACGCCGTACACGTTCCGCGCGCCGAGCGCGTCGCACGCGATGGCCGCGCAGAGCGCCGAGTCGATCCCCCCGGACAGGCCGAGCAGGACGCTGCTGAAGCCGTTCTTCGCGGCGTACGCGCGCAACCCGACGACCAGCGCGGAGTAGACCTCCTCGTCGTCGTCCAGCCGCTCCGCGTACCCGCCCGCCAACTCGGGCTCGTACGCCTCCAGGGGCTCCTGCGACAGGACCACGTGGTCGATGCGCAGCCCGTCCTCCACGACGCCCGCGGGCGGCTCGGGGGAGGCGGCCGGGAGCTCCAGGTCGAGGATGACGCTGCCCTCGGAGAACTGCGGGGCGCGGGCGATGACCTCGCCCTCCTTGTCGACCACGATCGAGTCGCCGTCGAAGACCAGCTCGTCCTGCCCGCCGATCATCGCCAGGTAGGCGGTGGTGCAGCCGGCCTCGCGGGCCCGCCTGCGGACCAGTTCGAGGCGGGTGTCGTCCTTGTCCCGCTCGTACGGCGAGGCGTTGATCGACAGCAGCAGCCCGGCGCCGGCGGCGCGCGCGGCCGGCACGCGCCCGCCGTCCTGCCACAGGTCCTCGCAGATCGCGAGGGCCACGTCGATGCCGTGGACGCGCACGACGGGCATCGAGTCGCCCGGCACGAAGTACCGGAACTCGTCGAACACCCCGTAGTTCGGCAGGTGGTGCTTGGCGAAGTTCAGCGCGATCCCGCCGCGGTGCAGCACGGCGGCCGCGTTGCGGGGCGAGCCGGCGGGCTGGCCGTAGCGCGCCGCGGAGTGCTCGGAGCGGTCCAGGTAGCCGACGACGACCGGCAGCTCGCCGAAGCCCTCCGCGTCGAGCCGGGCGGCGAGCGCGCGCAGCGCCTGACGCGAGGCCTCGACGAAGGACGACCGCAGGGCCAGGTCCTCGACGGGGTATCCGGTCAGCACCATCTCGGGGAACGCCACCATATGGGCGCCCTGCTCGGCGGCGTGCCGGGTCCAGTGGACGATCGCCTCCGCGTTGCCGGCGAGATCGCCGACGGTGGAGTCGATCTGATTCAGTGCGAGGCGTAGTTGAGGCACGCCGCCCAGTGTAATCGTCTCTCTGACGCAATGCCGGGGTGGGCCGGGCGGAAGCGGCCCCGGCGCCCCGAACGCGCAGGTCATCGCGCGGGTGGCCGGGACGGCCGTCGCGCGGGGCGGGTGCGTGTACGGCAGGGTCGTACGCGCATCGGCGTACGGCTCCCGCGTACGGCACCGGCGTGCGGCTCCGGCGTGCGGCACCGGCGTGCGGATCCCGCGCACGGCACCGGCGCACGGCTCCCGCGTGCCGCTCCGGCGCCCCGCCACCGGAGCGGCCGGGGAGCCGGGCGGGCCTGCGGGCGTGGGGCGGGTCCGCAGGCGTGGGGCGGGTCCGCCGGGCGGCCTGCGGGCGCGAGGCGGGTGAGCCGGGCGGGCCCGCGCGGGAAGACTCGGCCTGGTGGGCCCGCGCGGGATGGCAGCCGGGTGGGTCGGCCGGGCGGGTCAGCCTGGCGGGTCCGCGCGGAAGGTTCAGCCTGGCGGGTCGGCCGCGGGTGGGGCGCCGGGCCGGTCAGCCGCGGGAGTAGACCTGGCCGACCCAGGCCGCGATCTGCTCCTCGGTGAGGTGCCGTGCGAGATCAGCCTCGCTGATCATGCCGATCAGCTTCTTGTTCTCGACGACGGGCAGGCGGCGGATGCGGTGGGTCTGCATCTCCTCCAGGACCGCGTCCACGTCCGCGTCCGCCTCGATCCAGCGCGGAGTGCCCTGCGCGAGCTCGCCCGCCGTCACCTTCGACGGGTCGTGGCCCCGCGCCACGCACTCGATCACGATGTCGCGGTCGGTGATGATGCCGACCATCCGGTCCTGGTCGCCGTCGGCGGAGACGGGCAGTGCGCCCAGGTCGTGCTCGCGCATCAACTGCGCAGCCCGGTCGAGCGTCTCGTGCGCCGGAATCCAACGGGCTCCGCTGTTCATGATGTCTCTGGCGGTCGTCATGGGGAATTTCCTCCTGCGTGCCGATGGCACTGCGTACGGCCCCGAGCGACACCCATCGTCATCGGCCCGACCGGGCCGCGCGACCACAAGCACCCATTCGGGTGGGGGAGGGGCGGATTGACGGGTGGGCGGGCGGACGGGCGTGGACCGGCGTACGCCCGCTACCGAGGCCAACCGGTCCGCGCGCGCCGGTCGTGGCGGGGGCGCGGAGCCTCGGCGACATCCGGTGCCGGGGCGGGGTGGGCGGGCGTGGACCGGCGTACGCCCGCGACCGAGGCCCGCCGGTCGTGGCGGGGCGCGGAGCCTCGGCGGCGTCCGGAACCGGCGCGCGGTGGGCGTACGCCGACCGCGCGGGCACCGGTCGACGCCGCCGTACGCCGACCGCGCGGGCTGCGGTTGACGCCTCGGACGTGGTCCGGCCGCAGCCCCAGGGGCCCGACGGCCTCTACCGGGGCTTCGCCCCGCGTGCGGCGAGCATGTCCCGCATCAGGCCCAGCTCGGACTGCTGGCCCTCGACCATGCTCCGGGCGAGCCGCTTCTGCGCCGGGATTCCGCACAGCGACACGCAGCCCTCCGCCATGGCGACGCCGCCCCGGTGGTGGTCGGTCATGAGCTGGAGGAAGAAGACCTCCGCCCGCCGCCCGTCGAGCCGCCCCAGCAGCTCCAGCTCGGACCGGGAGGCCATGCCCGGCATCAGGACGCCGTCGGCCCCGCCCGTAAGGTGCCCCGCGTGGTCCTCGTGCCCCTCGGCGCCGGCCATCCACGCCATCGGCTTCCCGTCGTCGGGGGCGACCTTCGGCAGCCCCCACAGGTCGAGCCGGCCGAGCAACATGCCGCGCTGGTTGGCCTGCGTGTTGGCGATGTCGTAGGCGAGCCGCCGCACGTCCTCGTCCCCGGTGCGGTCGCGGACGACGAACGACATCTCCACGGCCTGCTGGTGGTGGACCGCCATGTCCCGCGCGAACCCGGCGTCCGCTGACCCCGCCGTCGGGACGCCCGACGCCTCCCCGCCTCCCGTGCCGCCCCCGGCGGAGGCGACGGCGGCCGCCCCCGCGAAGACCAGCGCGAGGGCCACGGCGGTCCCGGCGGCCCACCGGGTGCGCCGGGTCCTGCGCCGCTCCTCGTCCCCGTACGCGCCGTCGTGATCCGCGCCGTCGTGCTCCGGGGCCGCCGTCACCGCGCCACCGTCGCCAGGCCGCCGGTGCACGGTGCGCCGGGCTCGGGCGTCTGCGGGCCCTGTACGTACTGCGCGAGGAACCGGTCCACCCGCTCGTCGTCGGCGCCGTCCACGGTGACCTGCGCGCCCCAGGCGCTGAGCACGATCGCCCCTTCCTGGCCCGCGTACGGGCTCATCAGGGAGAACGGTGTGGCCTCGACCCGCCGGGCCAGCGCGGCGACGTCCGCCTTCGACGCCTTGTCGTTGTACGTGATCCAGACCGCGCCGTGCTCCAGGGAGTGCACGGCGTTGACGTCCGGGACGGCCTCGCCGTACACGTCGCCGTCGCAGTCCATCCACGCCTGGGCGTGGTCGCCGCCCACCGGGGGCCTCATCGGGTAGTCCACCGGGCCGGCCACGTGGGCGCGGCCCAGCTTCGCGGCGTCCCAGCTCCGCAGCCCTTCGACGGCCCCGCCGGTCTCCGCCTCCCCGCCGCCCGGCTGCTTGGCGTCCTGCGCCGCGGAGGCGTCGGCGCGCTTCTCGTCCCCCTGGTACCTCTCCAGCAGCGCGTACGAGCCGAACGCGAGGAGACCGGCCACGACGGCGGCCCCCACCCCGATGGCGACGGCCCGGTTGCGCTGGGCGCGGGCACGGGTGTCCGGGGCGGGCGGCCGGGGGTGCCGGGGATCGAAGCTCATGCGGGGCGAGTCCTTCTGCCGGGGCGGGGAAAAGGGGCGGGCGGTCCGTGGAGCGGGGTGCGGCGACCGGCGGGATCGAAGGGGCACAGCCCCGCCCGCCGTGGTCGCCGATGGTAGTGGGTGGCCACGTGCTCCCCCTCCCGCGGAGTGCGTAATCTGGGGGAAATCCCGAGTGGTGATACTGGCAGTGTCCCCCTACCCCGGACGGTGGTGCACGGGCCGTCTGAACTGCAAGGATGTGGCAATGGACAAGCAGCAGGAATTCGTCCTCAGGACCCTTGAGGAGCGCGACATCCGCTTCGTGCGGCTGTGGTTCACCGACGTCCTCGGGTTCCTCAAGTCCGTCGCCGTCGCTCCGGCCGAGCTGGAACAGGCCTTCGACGAGGGGATCGGCTTCGACGGCTCGGCGATCGAGGGCTTCGCCCGCGTCTACGAGTCGGACATGATCGCCAAGCCCGATCCGGGCACCTTCCAGATCCTGCCCTGGCGCGCGGAAGCCCCCGGCACCGCGCGGATGTTCTGCGACATCCTGATGCCGGACGGCTCGCCGTCCTTCGCGGACCCGCGGTACGTGCTCAAGCGCATCCTCGCCAAGACCTCGGACCTGGGCTTCACGTTCTACACCCACCCCGAGATCGAGTTCTTCCTGCTGAAGAACAAGCCGGTCGACGGCACCCGCCCGACCCCGGCGGACAGCTCCGGCTACTTCGACCACACCCCGCAGAACGTCGGCATGGACTTCCGCCGCCAGGCGATCACGATGCTGGAATCCATGGGCATCTCGGTCGAGTTCAGCCACCACGAGGGCGCCCCCGGCCAGCAGGAGATCGACCTGCGCTACGCGGACGCGCTCTCCACGGCGGACAACATCATGACGTTCCGTCTGGTGATGAAGCAGGTGGCGCTGGAGCAGGGCGTGCAGGCCACGTTCATGCCGAAGCCGTTCTCGGAGTATCCGGGTTCGGGGATGCACACCCACCTCTCGCTCTTCGAGGGCGACCGCAACGCCTTCTACGAGTCGGGCGCCGAGTACCAGCTCTCCAAGGTCGGCCGCTCCTTCATCGCCGGCCTGCTCACCCACGCCGCGGAGATCTCCGCCGTCACCAACCAGTGGGTCAACTCCTACAAGCGCATCTGGGGCGGCTCCTCCCGCGCGGCGGGCGCGGGCGGCGAGGCCCCCTCGTACATCTGCTGGGGCCACAACAACCGCTCCGCGCTCATCCGCGTCCCCATGTACAAGCCCGGCAAGACCGGCTCGGCCCGCGTCGAGGTCCGCTCCATCGACTCCGGCGCCAACCCGTACCTCACCTACGCGGTCCTGCTGGCCGCGGGCCTCAAGGGCATCGAGGAGGGCTACGAACTCCCGGCCGGCGCCGACGACGACGTCTGGGCCCTCTCGGACGCCGAACGCCGGGCGATGGGCATCGAACCCCTCCCGCAGAACCTGGGCGAGGCGATCTCGCTGATGGAGAAGAGCGAACTGGTCGCCGAGACGCTGGGCGAGCACGTCTTCGACTTCTTCCTCCGCAACAAGAAGCAGGAGTGGGAGGAGTACCGCAGCGAGGTCACGGCCTTCGAGCTGAAGGCACTGCTGCCGGTGCTGTAGCCGCAGCTCGGAGAACGAGGTACGGGCGGGCCGCCCGGTTCAACCGAAGCGACCCGCCTGCAATTATGGTCTGCTCTGGTGACCTTCGCTGCGAGTAGGTGAAGCGGGCCATCGCCCACGCGGGTGGGCGGGCCGGGAGGATGTGGATGGGAAGAGGGCGATGCGCCGCCATATCCGCGGCTCTGGGTCTGGCCTTGACTCTGGGCGGGTGTTCCACGGCCGGCACGACAGCCGTGGACACTGCCGGGTTGCCGGGTGTCTGGACCGGGAGTGGCGGCGGCCGGGTCGAGTTCCAAGCCGACGGGCGGTTCAGCATGAGGGGGATTCCCGCCGAGTCCGTCGGCTTCACCTGGAGCGAGCCGCGATACGGTGCGACCCGAGTGTCGGGTACGGGAACCTGGGCGCGGGATCCCGTCGACGAGGCGACCCTGATCCTGAATGTCGACGCCGGCGGCTCGTTCCAGGACAGCGAGGTCGCCTCCCTCATGGTCGCGGAGGACGGTTCGCCCCAGGTGCTCTTCTTCAGCACGAACGTCGACAAGCCGTACGGCTACGAGATCAGGAAGAAGAGCCCATAGCCCTTCCGGACGCCTCGCTACAGGCTCCGGACCGAGGCCTTCCGGTCCGGGCCTGAGTCGGGCGCGGGCACGTGGCAGGGGGTCCAGCCGGAGGGTCTGGTCGGCCCGTTGCCATCCGGCTTGCCGCTTGCGATGCCGGTGCTGGAGGGGGACGCCCTGACCTCGCGTTCGGGCCCGGCGGTCGTGCGCCGCTGGGTCTGTTCCGTCTTCCGGCTGTGGGCGTCCGGTGTGCCTGGTGGGCCTCGCGGCCCCGATGCGAGTCGGGGCCGCGAGGTCGTGCGGGGTGGGATCAGGAAGGGGGGATTTCGGCGCGCGGCTCTCTGGTCGCGGTGTCGGGGCTTCGGGAGGAGGGGAGGGCGGGCGGGCCGGTTTCGCCGTTGTTCAGCGCGAGGGGGGCGCTGATGTCCTCATCGATGTCCGGCACGTTCTGGATCGTGGCGATGAGGTTGCCGATGGCTGAGCCCAAGTGCTCGCTCCTCCAGCGCAGGACGCCTTGCAGCCTCATGAGCGCCGCGGTCAGCTCGGTGTCGCCGGCCCGTTCGGCGTTCTCGATGAGCAGCACCAGGTCCTCCTGGATGGTCTCGTCTCGCGGGAGGTCGGGGACCTCCGCATCGCGGGTGGCGAGGCACCGGGCGATGTAGGCCAACTGGTCGAGCCCCTCGTACTCGCCCCGCTCCACCGCCCCCTGCCCCCACACGACGTAACCGATCATCCAGGCGTGCAGGGAGAAGAGCCAGTTCCTCGCCTGCCGCCGCGCCTCCGTCATCTTCTCCCCCAGAACCTGGGGGCCGAGATGCCGAGCCGCGGTGACACCCGCCGCGACGGCGAAGGTCGCGCCGCTGAAGGCCAGGGCGTCATCGAAGGACTGGCCGAAGCCCAGGTAACTCGTCGCCATGGTCGCCAGCCCGGTGGCCACCGAGTTCACCGCGTCCTGGAGCAGCCGATAGCGCTCGACACGGCCTTCGTCCGACATGCCGTGGAGGATCTCGTTGGCCATCTCCACGCGCAGGGCCTCTTCCGCGTCGGACGGCCCACGCGCTTCGATCAGGAGCCCGTAGGTGGCCACGGAGAAGCGCTTGCCGAACAGGGCTGCCTGCTCGGGGCCGGGCGTGAGCCCTGCGAGGGCGAGGGCTTCGCTCCCCTTCGCCGTCTCAGCCGTCCGCTGGCCCCAGAGGCCGAGGCGCCTGAAGAACGTGGTGTTCATCCCGTGCCGCCACTCCGGGAAGCGGACCCCGTGGGTGACGCTCTCCTGGAACCTGCGCCGCACCCCCCTGATGAGTCCGCGGCTGCGCTCCTCCGGAATCTCCACGTAGTCCATCTCGTCGCACAGCAGCCTGGCTGCCTGAGCGATGGCGGGTGGGATCGGGTCGTCCCGTCTGCGGCCCGGACGGAGGGCTTCGACAGTTGCTCGATATCTGATGTCGGCCAATAAGGAACGCTGGTGAAACACGCGCTTCGCGCGGGTGAATCCGCGATAGGCGCCTGTACCGGTGCGTCCGGCCTCCCCCAAGGTAACCATGGGCCGACAGGTTAGTGACGTACGCCACTTGAGTGCCAATCGGTTGACCGGTGGTTCGCTCGGGCGTGTTCTCCCGACCGGACCCGCCTCCGCCTTCTGACGGGCGCGGGCCCGGTCAGGGAAGTGCGCCGGTGGTCAGACCGGCGGGGTGCCCGGAGGGGACGGGGTCGGGGGCGGGTGGGGGAGGGGCGGGCCCTGGTCGGGCGGGGTGCGGGGCGGGCCGCTGCCGTGGCGGCCGTCGTTCAGCACCTTGCGGGCCGTCAGGCCGTAGACGCCGAACGGGGGGAAGAGGTCGACGCGGCGCGGGTAGTCGCCCTCCGCGCACTCCGCGCAGAGCAGGTCGCGGCCGCCGGGCGTGTGTCGGGCGGCGGTGACCGGGGCGTTCCAGCACGCCTCGCAGACGCGGACGTCCGTGGCGGTGAGCGGGATCATCGGGGCCTCCCCGACGGTGCGGGTAAGCCGTGGCGGGTGGTGCGCATGGGCGCCTCCGTCGTCGGTGGATGGGTGGCGTACGGCCCGGCCGCGCCTCCGGGGCGTCGGCGGCCGGGGGCGGGGGCCGGGGGGAGAAGCCGGGGGTGGGGAGCCGTCAGGGGGCAGGGGCGGGCCCGGTCGGCTTCGGGCCGGTGGGGAGGGGGCGGGTCCGGGGGCGCGTACGGGGCTTGGCGGTCCCGTGCGGGCGACCGGGCGTACGGGGCTTGGCGGTCCCGTGCGGGCGTCCGGGCGTTCGGACCGCGCCGGCGGGGGTAGCCGGGGTGGGGGCCGTGCTTCACCTGCGGGCTTCCCGCCAGGCGCGGACGAGCTTCGTGGCGTCGGGGCAGTTCGCGCCCGTGCGGCAGGCGGGGCATGTCATCGTGTGGCCGAGCAGGGCGCGGTACGCCGCGTCGGGGGAATCGGTCGTGGTCACGTTCGCCTCTCTGTTGATCTCGGCCCAGACGAATTCGGAGGTGCGGGTGAGGGTGTGTCCGTAGCGGTCCGCCGTGGCCAGGGCGGCGAGGACGGCTGTGTGCGCGGTGGCGCTGAACTCCGCGGGAACGTCCGCCTCCACGCGGAAGGCGTCCCGGTCGGCGATCACCCGCGGCTCGGTGCCCATGGCGGCGCTGAGCATCCCGGCCAGCGCCGCGAACCGCGCTTGTGCAGAGCGCACACTTCTCCCCTGATGGACCGAATGTCACTCCATGTAATGCTGAATATTCAGCTTCAACCTGATGGGTTAGCTTTGTCAACACCGACGCTCACATCGACGTCCGACCCACGGAGCTGCTCTGATGCCACGTGACAAGTCGTTCCTGCAGGTGGCCGACGCTCTGCGAGCCCGCGTGCGGGCCGGGGAATGGGCGGTCGGGGAGAAGCTGCCGTCCCGAGCACGGTTCGCCGAGGAGTACGGCGTCGGCCAGTCCGTCGCCCAGCGGGCCATGGAGCGCCTGATCATCGAGGGCATCCTCGAAGGCCGCGCCGGATCGGGCACGTACGTCCGCCAGGCCCGCGAGCGCCGCCGCATGGTCCGCTCGCGCCACCGGGAGGATCGCGGCGGCAGCCCGTTCGCCCGCGCCATGAACGAGCACGACTACGAGGCCGACTGGGAGTGCCACAGCACCGCCCGCGTCCCCGCGCCGGCGGACGTCGCCGAACGGCTGGCGATCGAGCCCGGCGACCTCTGCGTCATGACCGACTACGAGTTCCTCGCCGACGGGCTGCCCGTCCAGATCTCCAAGAGCTGGGAGCCCATGGCCATCACCGGCGGCACCCCCGCCCTGCTCCCCGAGATGGGGCCGCAGGGCAGGATCGGCGTCGTCGAGCGGATGCGGTCCATCGGCGTGTTCATCGCCACCGCCCTCGAAGTGCCGCGCCCGGCCCGTGCGACGCGGGAGCACGCGAACCTGCTCGGCATCTCCGTGGGCGACCTGGTCACCCTGGTGGAGCGCACGTACTACGACCGGGAGGGCCGCCCGGTGGAGACGGCCGACATCATCGTGCCGGACATCCGCTGGGAGATCGCGTACGAGATCCCCGTCGAGCAGCCCGACGCGTGACCCCGGAGCCCGCCGCGCCCGCGCCCCCTCCCGGCCCGACCGGGGGCCGGGGCGTCGGGCCGGGCCGGGAGCCGCCTGCCCAGGGGCCGCCCCCGCGAGCCGTGGCGGCGCCGGCCGCCGACCGCGCCCCGTACCGCCCCCGCGCGGTGTTGTAAGGTGACGACCCCCTCGTACCGAGGGACCGACCGAGGAGGTGAGACCCATTACCGCTGTATCAGGCTGGGTGCTCGCCTCGCATGATCGCGTCGAAGGGCCGGCGGCAGCCGACCGGACGGCATGAAGCGATCGGGGAGCGCCCATCGGGCTCCTCCGAAAGGCTTCTCCTCCATGTCGGTCCACTCTCCGGCTCCCCACCTCCCGCACTCCCTCGCCTCCACCGCCGACGCCCTGCGCCGCGCGGGCTGCGTCTTCGCCGAGGACGAGGCCCGGCTCCTCCACGAGGCCGCCGCCTCCCCGGCCGAGCTGGCCGCCCTGATCCGCCGCCGGGCCTCCGGGTTCCCGCTGGAACACGTCGTGGGCTGGGCCGAGTTCTGCGGCCGCCGCTTCTCCGTGGACGCCGGCGTCTTCGTCCCCCGCCGCCGTACGGAGTTCCTGGTGCGGCAGGCCGCCGCCCTCGCCCCCGACCGGGCCGTCGTCGTCGACCTCTGCTGCGGCTCGGGCGCGCTCGGCGTCGCCCTCGCCACCGCCGTGGACCGGGCCGAACTCCACGCCTGCGACGTCGAGCCCGCCGCCGTGCGCTGTGCCCGCCGCAACGTCGGCGGGCTCGGGCGCGTCCACCGGGGCGACCTGTTCGCCCCGCTCCCCGCCGAACTGCGCGGCCGGGTCGACGTGCTGCTGGCCAACGTCCCCTACGTCCCCACCGCCGACGTCGCCCTCCTCCCCGCCGAGGCCCGCGTCCACGAACCGCTCGTCGCCCTCGACGGCGGCGGCGACGGCCTCGACGTCATGCGCCGGGTCGCCGCCGAGGCCCCGCACTGGCTCGCGCCCGGCGGCAGCCTCCTCATGGAGGCCGGCGAGCGGCAGCGGGAGACGGCGGTGGACATCCTGCGCTCCGCCGGACTGAGCGCGCGCGTCGAGGTCTGCGAGGAGCTGTACGCCACCGTCGTCATCGGCACGGCGGGGCCGGGCCCGCGCCGCCCCGACCGCCGGGCGGACGCCACCCCCACTCCGGACCCGCCCGCGCGGGACTAGGCTCGGGAGGGCTGTGACGCGGCGACGCGGCAACGCACCCAGGGACAGTTCGGTTCGGTTGGCGGGAGAGCACGGGATGACCACGGCGCCGGGACGCGGAAGCAGTACGTTCATCAGACTGCTGCGGCACGGATTCACCGACCCGTCCGCCGCCGAGCGACTCCTGAACCTGGACGCCCTGGCCTCCGTACGGTCCGACCCGGTCCTCCTGGAGGCGCTCGGGGCCACCGCCGACCCGGATCTGGCCCTGCGCGGGCTGGTCCGGCTCGTGGAGGCCGAGGAGCCGCACGAGCGCCAGGTGCTCCTGGACACCCTCATCACCGCCAAACCCCTGCGCGACCGGCTCCTCGGGGTCCTCGGGGCCTCCGAGGCGCTGGGGGACCACCTGGCCCGGCACCCGCGGGACTGGCAGGCGCTCGTCACGTACGAGGCCGCCGACCTGCACCCCCAGGTCGCCGAGTTCGAACGCGCTCTCGCGGAGGCCACCGAACCGGACGCGCTGCGGACCGCCTACCGCCGGTGCCTGCTCACCCTGGCCGCGCGGGACGTCTGCGGCACCACCGGCCTCGCCCAGACCGCCCGCGAGCTGGCCGACCTCGCCACAGCCACCCTGCGCGCCGCCCTCGCCATCGCCAGGGCGGCCGCCCCCGAGGACGCGGCGCTGTGCCGGCTCGCGGTCGTCGCGATGGGCAAGTGCGGCGGGCAGGAGTTGAACTACGTCTCCGACGTGGACGTGATCTTCGTCGGGGAGGCGCGCGAGGGGGCCGACGAGACCGGGGCCATGCAGGCGGCCACCCGGCTGGCCGCCCACATGATGCGGATCTGCTCCGACACCACCGTCGAGGGCACGATCTGGCCGGTCGACGCCAACCTCCGCCCGGAGGGACGCAACGGCCCCCTGGTGCGGACGCTCAGCTCGCACCT
The DNA here is from genome assembly GCF_055588985.1 of Streptomyces sp. NPDC041970. Lineage (NCBI taxonomy): Bacteria > Bacillati > Actinomycetota > Actinomycetes > Kitasatosporales > Streptomycetaceae > Streptomyces > Streptomyces sp. NPDC041970. The sequence goes on along the minus strand of NZ_JBVJCD010000017.1, from coordinate 59,541 downwards.
GGCCTACTACCAGCGCTGGGCGAAGACCTGGGAGTTCCAGGCTCTGCTGAAGGCCCGCGCCGTCGCCGGCGACCTGGAGCTGGGCGCGGAGTACGTCGAGGCCGTGGCCCCGCTGGTCTGGCAGGCCGCCGACCGGGAGAACTTCGTCCCCGACGTCCAGAAGATGCGCCGCCGCGTCGTCGACAACATCCCCCCCGACCGGATCGACCGGGAGCTGAAGCTCGGCCCCGGCGGGCTGCGGGACGTGGAGTTCGCCGTACAGCTCCTCCAGCTCGTGCACGGCCGCAGCGACGCCTCCCTGCGCAGCGGCACGACGCTGGAGGCCCTGCGGGCGCTCGCCGAGGGCGGTTACGTCGGCCGGGCGGACGCCGCCCAGCTCGACGAGGCGTACCGCTTCCTGCGCTCCATGGAGCACCGCATCCAGCTCTACCGGCTGCGCCGCACCCACCTGGTCCCCGAGGGGGAGGCCGACCTGCGGCGGCTCGGGCGGTCGCTGGGGATGCGCACCGACCCGGTGCCCGAGCTGCGCAAGGCGTGGAAGCGGCACACCTCCGTCGTGCGCAGGCTGCACGAGAAGATCTTCTACCGGCCGCTGCTGGACGCCGTCGCGCAACTGGCGCCGGCCGAGTCCCGGCTCAGCGCGAAGGCCGCCGCGCACCGCCTGGAGGCCCTCGGCTACGCCGACCCCGCCGCCGCCCTGCGGCATCTGGAGGCGCTGTCCTCTGGCGTCTCCCGCAAGGCCGCCATCCAGCGCACCCTGCTGCCGGTGCTGCTCGGCTGGTTCGCGGACTCCGCCGACCCGGACGCCGGGCTGCTGGGCTTCCGCAAGGTGTCCGACGCGCTCGGCAAGACCCCGTGGTATCTGCGGCTCCTGCGCGACGAGGGGGCCGCCGCGGAGAACCTGGCGCGGGTCCTCTCCGGCGGCCGCCTCGCCCCGGACCTGCTGATGCGGGCCCCCGAGGCGGTGGCGATCCTCGGCGACCCGGAGGGGCTGCGGCCGCGCACCCGCGCCCACCTGGAGCAGGAGGTGCTGGCGGCGGTGGGCCGGGCGGCCGACGCGGAGTCCGCCATCGCCGCGGTGCGCGGGGTGCGGCGGAGGGAGCTGTTCCGTACGACGGCCGCCGACCTCATCGGCTCGTACGGCACCGAGGAGAACCCCGCCGAGCAGGACCACGGGGCCCTGGTGGACCGCGTCGGCTCGGCCGTCACCGACCTCAACGCCGTCGCGATCGCGGGGGCGCTGCGGGCCGCCGTCCGCGAGCGGTGGGGCGACACCCTGCCGACCCGCTTCGCCGTCATCGGCATGGGCCGCTTCGGCGGGCACGAGCTGAGCTACGGCTCCGACGCCGACGTCCTCTTCGTCCACCGGCCCCGCGACGGCGTCAGCGACGAGGAGGCGAGCAGGGCCGCCGGGACCGTCATCTCCGAGATGCGGCGGCTGCTGCAACTGCCCACGGCCGATCCGCCGCTGCTGATCGACGCCGACCTGCGCCCGGAGGGCCGCAGCGGGCCCCTGGTGCGCACGTTGAAGTCGTACGCCGCCTACTACCGCCGCTGGTCGCTGGTCTGGGAGAGCCAGGCGCTGCTGCGGGCCGTGCCGATCGCCGGCGACGAGGAGCTGGGGCGCGCGTTCGTCGAGCTGGTCGACCCGCTGCGCTACCCCGCGGAGGGCCTCGGCGAGGACGCCGTGCGCGAGATCCGCCGGCTCAAGGCGCGGATGGAGTCCGAGCGGATGCCGCGCGGCGCGGACCCCACCCTCCAAGCCAAACTGGGCCGGGGCGGGCTGAGCGACGTCGAGTGGACCGTGCAGCTCCTCCAGATGCGGCACGGCTGGGCGGAGCCGGGGCTGCGCACCACCCGGACCAGGGAGGCGCTGGCCGCCGCGTGCGCGGCGGGCCTCATCCCGGCGGAGGAGGCGCAGACGCTGGACGAGGCGTGGGTGCTGGCGAGCCGGGTGCGCAACGCGGTGATGCTGGTCCGGGGGCGGCCCGGCGACACGTTCCCCTCCGACCCGCGCGAGACGGCGGCGGTCGGCCGCTACCTGGGGTACGAGCCGGGGCACGTCGGGGACATGCTGGACGACTACCGGCGCATCACGCGGCGGGCTCGGGCGGTGGTGGAGGAGCGGTTCTACGGGGCGTCCTCGTGAGGCCGCCCCCGGCGAGGGGTCGGCCGCCGCGCTACGGTCGGCGCGCCGCCGTCGCCGCCGCCGCCGCCTCCGGCTGCGGGGCGCGCACGCGCGGCGCGGGCGCCTCCGCCGGCCGGCCCAGGGCGGGTATCCGGGCCGCCCGCACCCCGGTCAGCCTGCCGCGGCCGGTCGGCACCCGCTTCGGCAGCCGGTGCGGCAGCGATCCGTACCAGCCGCACGACAGGGCGTAACCGAAGGCGAGGCAGACCATGCCGCCCACCGCGTCCAGCCAGAAGTGGTTGGCGGTGGCCACGATCACCACGAGGGTGGCCATCGGGTAGAGCAGGCCCAGGATGCGGGCCCAGGGCGCGGACGCCAGCGCGAAGATCGTCAGCCCGCACCAGAGCGACCAGCCGATGTGCATCGAGGGCATCGCCGCGTACTGGTTGGACATGTTCTTGAAGTTGCCCGAGGCCATCGAGCCCCAGGTCTCGTGGAGCAGCACGGTGTCGATGAAGTGCCCGCCGTTCATCAGGCGGGGCGGGGCGAGCGGGTAGAGGTAGTAGCCGAGGAGGGCCACCGCCGTCGTCGCGAAGAGCACCAGGCGGGTGGCGGCGTACCGGCCGGGATGGCGGCGGAAGAGCCACACGAGCACGCCTATGGTCACGACGAAGTGCAGGGTCGCGTAGTAGTAGTTCATCGACACGATCAGCCATGTCACGGAATTGACCGCGTGATTGACCGTTTCCTCGAAGGCGAGGCCCAGCGTCTTCTCCGCCGCCCAGATCCAGTCGGCGTTGGCCAGGGCCGCGGCCTTCTGCTCCGGAACCGCGTTGCGCACGAGGGAGTACAGCCAGTAACTCACCGCGATGAGCAGGATCTCGAACCACAGCCGCGGGCGGCGCGGGGAGCGCATCGCACGCAGGTGCGCGCGGACGCGGGTCCCGCGCCGGGGCGCCGGGGCCCCCTCGTCCGCGATGGGTGAGGGGTCGGTCGCCGACCTGCCATCGTGTGCGGTCACGTGTGTTTCACCCATGGGCACAGAGTCTGCCAGATGCGTTCCCCCGCTCGATCATCCCCCGGTCGGGCGCGGGCCGCACGTCCTGGGCGGCGGGCTGCGCCTCACGGACGGGCGTGGGACCCTGGGAGGTGTCCGGGCCCCGACGCGGTCGAACCGCGGACCACCAGCTCCGGCATGAAGACGAACTCGCTGTGCGGGGCGGGCGTTCCGCCGATCTCCTCCAGGAGCGCGCGCACCGCCGCCTGTCCCATCGCCGTCACCGGCTGGCGGATCGTGGTCAGCGGCGGATCGGTGAACGCTATGAGCGGCGAGTCGTCGTACCCCACCACCGACAGGTCGCGCGGCACCTCGCGCCCGAGCCGGCGGGCCGCCCGGATCGCGCCCAGCGCCATCATGTCGCTCGCGCACACGACCGCCGTGCAGCCGCGTTCGAGCAGGGCGGACGCGGCGGCCTGGCCGCCCTCCAGCGTGTACAGGGAGTGCTGGACCAACTCCTCCACCTCCTCCGGCTCCAGGCCGAGCTGCTCGCGCATCGTGGCGTGGAAGCCCTCGATCTTGCGGAGCACCGGCACGAAGCGCTTGGGCCCCACCGCGAGGCCGATGCGCCGGTGCCCGAGGGCCACCAGGTGCGTCACCGCCAGCCGCATCGCGGCCCGGTCGTCCGGGGAGATGAACGGGGCCCGCACCTGGTCGGAGAAGCCGTTCACCAGCACGAAGGGGACGCCCTGGCCGCGCAGTTGCTCGTAGCGCCCCATGTCGGCGGAGGTGTCGGCGTGCAGCCCGGAGACGAAGATGACGCCGGCGACGCCCCGGTCCACCAGCATCTCGGTCAGCTCGTCCTCGGTGGAGCCGCCGGGGGTCTGGGTCGCCAGCACCGGGGTGTAGCCCTGCCGGGTCAGCGCCTGGCCGATGACCTGCGCCAGCGCCGGGAAGATCGGGTTCTCCAGCTCCGGGGTGATCAGGCCGACCAGCCCCGCGCTGCGCCTGCGCAGCCGTACGGGACGTTCGTAGCCGAGGACGTCGAGCGCCGCCAGGACGGATTCGCGGGTGGCCGCCGCGACTCCGGGCTTGCCGTTCAGGACTCGGCTGACCGTTGCTTCGCTGACCCCCGCCTGAGTTGCGATATCGGCAAGCCGTGCGGTCATGGGATGCGACTGTACCGGGCAGGTCACCGATTGCCCACCGTGTGCGATGCCCGGCCGAGGGGGCCGGAACCGGGTCCGGCGGCAACCGCTTGCAAGGACTTGCGGGCGTGGACCACGGGGCGGGGCCGGGCCGCCGACGCGCGGCCGCACCGTGCCCCGCCTGCCGATGTCGGGCGGCGGCGGCCCGCGTCAAGGGGCATGACGGCAACCTTGCGGACACGTGCATGTAACGATCACCAGCCCTTGCAGAAATCTTCCGCAAGGTCTTTCGGTCGTCTTTCATCCTTGTTACGTTCACGTCGACCCGGCGCCGCGACGGAGCGGTACGGCAGTTGAAGGAGTTCAGATGCGACGTGGCATAACGGCCACCGCCCTGGTCGCGGCCCTGGCGCTCGCGGCGACCGCCTGCGGCGGCGACGAGTCCGGCGGCGGCACGAGTTCGGGCGAACTGTCCGGCACGGTGACCTGGTGGGACACCTCCAGCGTCGGCAGCGAGGACAAGGTCTTCAAGAAGCTGGCCGAGGGCTTCGAGAAGAAGCACCCGAAGGTCGACGTCAAGTACGTCAACGTGCCCTTCGGCGACGCGCAGAACAAGTTCAAGAACGCCGCCCAGGCCGGCGACGGCGCGCCCGACGTGATCCGCGCCGAGGTCGCCTGGACGCCGGACTTCGCCGACCTCGGCTACCTGGCCCCGCTGGACGGCACGGCCGCGCTGAAGAAGAAGGACGACTTCCTCAAGCAGGCCGTCGCCTCGACCGAGTACAAGGGCAAGACCTACGCCGTACCGCAGGTCATCGACTCCATGGGCATCTTCTACAACAAGAAGCTGCTGGCGAAGGCGGGCGTCGAGGCCCCCGCCGACCTGGACGACCTCAAGACCGCCGCCGCGAAGATCAAGGACAAGACCGGCAAGACCGGCCTCTACCTGCGCGGCGACGACCCGTACTACTTCCTCTCCTTCCTCTACGGCGAGGGCGGCGACCTGGTCGACGCCGAGGCCGAGAGCGTCACCGTCGACAACCCCGAGGGCGTCAAGGCGTTCAAGGCCGTCAAGGAGCTGGTCGACTCCGGCGCCGCGAAGACGGACGCGACGGACGGCTGGGAGAACATGATGCAGTCGTTCAAGAACGGCGACGTCGCCATGATGATCAACGGCCCCTGGGGCGTCGCCGAGACCCTGACCGGCAAGGAGTTCACGGACAAGGACAACCTGGGCATCGCCCCGGTCCCGGCCGGCTCCGCCGCCCAGGGCGCCCCGCAGGGCGGCCACAACCTCGCCGTCTACGCGGGCTCCAAGAACCTCGACGCCTCCTACGCATTCGTCGAGTACATGACCTCCGTGGACAGCCAGGCCACCGCCGCCGGCGAGCTGAACCTGCTCCCCACCCGGACCTCCGCGTACGCCAAGAAGGAGGCCGTGGACAGCGAGATCGTCGGCTTCTTCAAGCCGGTCGTCGAGACCGCCGTCGAGCGCCCCTGGATCCCCGAGGGCGGCAGCCTCTTCCCGCCGCTCGGCATCGAGTACACCAAGGTCCTCACCGGCCAGACCACGCCGGAGAAGGCCGCCAAGGCCACCGGCGACTCCTACCGCAAGCTCCTGAAGGACTGGAAGTAACAGGAAGGTTGGCCGACTGATGGCTGTCCACACCAGCCAGTCGGTGGTGAAGGCCGCGGGCGAGAGCGTCGCCCGCGGCCGGAGCCGCGGTACTGGCACCCCACCACCGAAGTCCGGCCGCACGCGCCGGGCCCTGTCGACCCACTGGTACGCCTGGACGATGGTCGCCCCGGTCGTCGTCGTGATCGGCGTGATCATCGGCTACCCGCTGCTCCGCGGCGTCTACCTCTCGATGACCGACGCCGACGAGCGCAACGTCGCCCGCTCCATCGGGGTCAACCAACTGCCCGCCACCTACGAGTTCGTCGGCGCCGACAACTACGTCGAGGCGCTGACCGGCTCGCAGTTCCTCGGCACGCTCGGCTGGACACTGGTGTGGACGGTCTCCTGCGTGAGCGTCACGTTCGCCCTCGGCATGGCCCTGGCCAACATCCTCAACCGCCGCATCGCCGGGCGCTCCGCCTACCGCATGGCCCTCATCCTGCCCTGGGCCATCCCCGGTTTCGTCTCGGTCTTCGCCTGGCGCTTCCTCTACAACGAGGACCGCGGGCTGCTCAACCAGATCCTCGGCGGAGCGGGCGTCGACGGCGTCCCGTGGCTGAACGACCCCACCTGGGCGAAGTTCTCCGTCATCGCCGTCAACGTCTGGCTCGGCGTCCCGTTCATGATGGTCGCCCTCCTCGGCGGACTCCAGTCCATCCCCTCCGAGCAGTACGAGGCGGCCGAGATGGACGGCGCGACCGCCTGGCAGCGCTTCCGCCACATCACGCTGCCCGGACTGCGCCCGGTCTCCACCACGGTGGTCCTGCTCTCCACCATCTGGACCTTCAACATGTTCCCGGTGATCTTCCTGCTGACCCGCGGCGGACCCGGCGAGGCCACCCAGATCCTGGTGACCCAGGCGTACAAGTTCTCCTTCGAGATCAGCCCGCGCGACTACGCCCAGTCCTCCACCTGGGGCGTGCTGATCCTCGTGCTCCTGATGCTCTTCGCCGTGGTCTACCGGCGAGTCCTGCGCTCCCAGGGAGACAACTGGTGACCACCGCGACCGAAACCCCCGCCCGGCACGCCGCGGGCAAGGTCCGGCTGCGCGGCGAGCGCTCCCCGCTCGCCTCCGTCGGGCTCCACCTCACCCTGATCACCGCCTCGGTGATCGCCGTCTTCCCGGTGCTGTGGGTCCTGCTGACCTCGCTCAAGCCCGCCAAGTACGCGACCACCTCGGACTTCTTCCGCGAGACGACGTTCGTCAACTACACCGACCTGCTCCGCGACACCGAGTTCCTGAGCTGGTTCGCCAACTCCGCGATCATCGCCGGACTCTCCACCGTGATCGGCGTCTTCGTCGCCGCCACCACCGGCTACGCCGTCAGCCGCTTCCGCTTCCCCGGCAAGCGCGGGCTGATGTGGACGCTGCTGATCACCCAGATGTTCCCGGTCGCCGTCCTCATCGTGCCGATCTACAACATCATGTCGAGCCTCGGACTGCTCAACCAGCCCGCCGGCCTCGTCATCACCTACCTCACCATCTCGGTCCCGTTCTGCGCCTGGATGATGAAGGGCTTCTTCGACACCATCCCGCGCGAGATCGACGAGTCGGGCGAGGTCGACGGCCTCACCCCGTTCGGCACCTTCTGGCGGCTCATCCTGCCGCTGGCCAAGCCGGGCCTCGCCGTCACCGCGTTCTACTCCTTCATCACCGCCTGGGGCGAGGTGGCGTACGCCTCCGCCTTCCTGGTGGGCGACGAGAACCTCACGCTCGCCGGCGGACTCCAGAAGTTCGTCAACCAGTACGGAGCGCAGTGGGGGCCGATGACCGCGGCCTCCGTCCTCATCGCCATCCCGGCCGCCCTGGTGTTCCTCTTCGCCCAGAAGCACCTGGTCACCGGCATGTCCGCCGGAGCCGTCAAGGGCTGAGGCCCCGCGCCCCGCCCCACCGCACCGTCACGGCGGCGCCCGCGCTCCGGTCGCCGGCGCCGCCTCCCCTCCAGACACCCCAGGGATGACATGACCCAGCACCTCGCTGCCCCCTCTACCGGCACGTCCCCCGACGCCCCGGACCACCGCACCGACTGGTGGCGGGACGCGGTGATCTACCAGGTCTATCCGCGGAGCTTCGCCGACGGCGACGGCGACGGCATGGGCGACCTCGCCGGTATCACCGCCCGTCTGCCCCACCTGCGGGACCTGGGCGTCGACGCGGTCTGGCTGAGCCCCTTCTACGCCTCCCCGCAGGCGGACGCGGGCTACGACGTCTCCGACTACCGGGCCATCGACCCGATGTTCGGCACCCTGCTGGACGCCGACGCGCTGATCCGCGAGGCCCACGGCCTGGGCCTGCGCATCATCGTCGACCTGGTGCCCAACCACTCCTCCGACCAGCACGAGTGGTTCAAGCGCGCCCTGGCCGAGGGCCCCGGCTCCGCCCTGCGCGAGCGCTACCACTTCCGCCCCGGCAAGGGCGCGGACGGCGAACTCCCGCCCAACGACTGGGAGTCCATCTTCGGCGGCCCCGCCTGGACCCGCACCGCCAACCCGGACGGCACGCCGGGCGACTGGTACCTCCACCTCTTCGCCCCCGAGCAGCCCGACTTCAACTGGGAACACCCGGCCGTCGCCGACGAGTTCCGCTCCATCCTGCGGTTCTGGCTCGACATGGGCGTCGACGGCTTCCGGGTCGACGTCGCCCACGGCCTCGTCAAGGCGGAGGGCCTGCCCGACCTCGGCGCGCACGACCAGCTCAAGCTGCTCGGCAACGACGTCATGCCCTTCTTCGACCAGGACGGCGTGCACGAGATCTACCGCAGTTGGCGCACCATCCTCGACGAGTATCCGGATGCCATGGGGACCGAAGGGCCTTCGACAGAAGGGCGGCGGCGGGTGACGGGCGGGCGGATCGCCGTGGCCGAGGCATGGACCCCCACCGTGGAGCGCACCGCCCACTACGTGCGCCCCGACGAGATGCACCAGGCGTTCAACTTCCAGTACCTCTCCACCGCCTGGGACGCCGCCGAGCTGCGCGCGGTCATCGACGCCTCGCTCGACGCGATGCGCCCGGTCGGCGCGCCCACCACCTGGGTGCTCTCCAACCACGACGTCACCCGCCACGCCACCCGGTTCGCCAACCCGCCGGGCCTGGGCACCCAGATCCGCACCCCCGGCGACCGCGAGCTGGGCCTGCGCCGGGCCCGCGCCGCCACCCTCCTGATGCTGGCCCTCCCCGGCTCCGCCTACGTCTACCAGGGCGAGGAGCTGGGCCTGCCCGACGTCACCGACCTGCCCGACGAGGTCCGCCAGGACCCGTCGTTCTTCCGCGCCGCGGGCCAGGACGGCTTCCGCGACGGATGCCGGGTGCCGATCCCGTGGACCCGCGAGGGCAGCAGCTACGGCTTCGGCGACGGCGGGAGCTGGCTCCCGCAGCCCGCCTGCTGGGGCGAGCTGTCCGTCGAGGCGCAGACCGGCGTGGAGGGCTCCACGCTGGAGCTGTACCGGGCCGCCATCGCGGCCCGCCGCGACCACCCCGGCCTCGGCGCGGGCTCGTCCGTCGAATGGCTGGACACCCCCGAGGGCGTCCTCGCCTTCGCCCGCCCCGGCTTCGTCTGCACCGTCAACACCACCGGCGCCCCGGTCCGCGTCGCCGCCCCCGGCCGGGTGCTGCTCGCCAGCTCCCCGGTCGCCCCGGACGGCGGCGAGGTCGAGCTGCCCGCCGACACCGCGGTGTGGTGGACGGTGTGACACTGCCCGCGTCCAGGACCGGCGTCCCGCCCCGCCTCAGCGACATCGCCGGTCAGGCGGCGGTCAGCGAGGCCACGGTCAGCCGCGTCCTGAACGGGAAGCAGGGCGTCGCGGACGCCACGCGCCAGCGGGTGCTCGCGGCGCTCGACATCCTGGGCTACGAGCGGCCCGTGCGGCTGCGTCAGCGCAGCGCCGGGCTGATCGGCCTGGTGACGCCCGAACTCACCAACCCGATCTTCCCGGCGTTCGCCCAGTCCGTCGAACAGGTGCTGGCCGGGCACGGCTTCACCCCCGTGCTCTGCACCCAACTGCCGGGCGGGGCGACCGAGGACGAGCTGGTCGAGCAGCTCGTCGAGCGGGGCGTCGGCGGCATCGTCTTCCTCTCCGGGCTGCACGCGGACACCTCCGCCGACCCGGCGCGGTACGCCGCGCTCACCGAGCGCGGCGTGCCGTTCGTCCTGATCAACGGCTACAACGAACGCATCAGCGCCCCCTTCGTCTCGCCCGACGACAGCGCCGCCGTGCGGATGGCCCTCGGGCACCTGGCCGACCTCGGCCACCGCCGGGTCGGCCTCGCCGTCGGACCGCTCCGGTACGTGCCCTCCCGCCGCAAGCGCGACGGGTTCGTGGCGGCGGCCCCCTCCCTGCTCGGCATGGACCGGGGCGACGCCGAACGGCTCGTCTGCTCCACGCTGTTCGGCGTCGAGGGCGGGCAGGTGGCGGCCGGGGCCCTGCTGGACGCCGGCTGCACCGGCATCGTCTGCGGCAGCGACCTGATGGCCCTGGGCGTGGTGCGGGCCGCTCGGGGGAGGGGGCTCGACGTGCCCCGCGACGTCTCCGTCGTCGGCTTCGACGACTCGCAGCTCATCGCGTTCACCGATCCGCCGCTGACCACGGTCCGCCAGCCCGTGCAGGCCATGGCGGCGGCCGCGGTGGGCGCGCTGCTGGAGGAGATCGGCGGGAGCCCGGTGCAGCGCACCGAGTACGTCTTCCAGCCCGAGCTGGTGGTGCGGGGCTCGACGGCGGCGGTACGCACCGGCTGACGGCGGTACCGGGGTCGGAGGGGGTGCGACGTAGCAGCGGCGCAAGGGGTTGCGCAAGGTCTTGCGGACGGATGGCGCCGCTGTTTCCCGGATGTGAGCGGGAGATGTCACAAGGGTTGACCGGTACCGGACGGGCTCGTACGGTCGGCTGCGCGGCAAGCTTTGCATTCTTGCAGCAAGAAGCTTCATGAGCCTTGAGGGCAGGGCGCGTTGCCGGAAGAGGCTGCTCGGTCACCCGCGTTTCTCCACCCGCAGGAGGAAAGACATGGCACGCAGACCCCTCTCCGCCGCACTCGCCCTCGTGGCCGCCGCCCTCGTCGTCCCCACCGGATTCGGCGGGGCGGGCTCGGCTCGGGCCGCCGCTCCGGGCGGCAGGGACGTCACCGCCGTGATGTTCGAGTGGAGGTTCGCCTCCGTAGCCAAGGCGTGTACGGACAGCCTCGGTCCGGCGGGCTACGGCTACGTCCAGGTCTCGCCGCCCCAGGAGCACGTCCAGGGCGGCCAGTGGTGGACGTCCTACCAGCCCGTCAGCTACGAGATCGCCGGCCGGCTCGGCGACCGGGCCGCCTTCTCCGCCATGGTGGACACGTGTCATGCGGCCGGGGTCAAGGTCGTCGCGGACGCCGTCGTCAACCACATGGCGGCAGGCGGCGGCACCGGCACCGGCGGCTCCGCCTACACCAAGTACGGCTATCCGGGCCTCTATTCGGGCCACGACCTCGACGACTGCCGGTCCGAGGTCACGGACTACCGGAACCGGGCCGACGTCCAGAACTGCGAACTGGTCGGCCTGGCCGACCTGGACACCGGCGAGGAGTACGTACGCGGCAGGATCGCCGGCTACCTCGACGACCTGCTCTCGCTCGGCGTCGACGGCTTCCGGATCGACGCGGCCAAGCACATGCCCGCCGCCGACCTCGCCGCCGTCAAGTCCCGGCTGAGCGATCCGAACGTCCACTGGAAGCACGAGGCGATCCACGGCGCCGGCGAGGCCGTCTCGCCCTCCGAGTACCTGGGCAGCGGGGACGTCCAGGAGTTCCGGTACGGGCGGAGCCTCAAGCAGGTCTTCCTCCACGAGAACCTGGCGCACCTGAAGAACTTCGGCGAGGGCTGGGGCTTCGTGGAGTCCGGGAAGTCCGCCGTCTTCGTCGACAACCACGACACCGAGCGGGGCGGCGACACCCTGAGCCACAAGGACGGTTCCGCCTACACGCTGGCCAACGTGTTCATGCTGGCCTGGCCCTACGGCTCCCCGGACGTCCACTCCGGCTACGGGTTCAGCGACCGCGACGCCGGACCGCCCAACGGCGGCCACGTGAACGCCTGTCACAGCGACGGCTGGACGTGCCAGCACGCGTGGCGGGAGATCGCCTCCATGGTCGGCTTCCGCAACGCGGCGCACGGCCAGGGCGTCACCGACTGGTGGGACGACGGCGGGGACCGGATCGCCTTCGGCCGGGGCTCCACGGCGTACGCCGTCCTCAACCACACCGGCTCCGCGCTCGGTCGCACCTTCCAGACCTCGCTGCCCGCCGGCGACTACTGCGACGTGCAGTCCGGCAAGGGCGTGCGCGTCGACGGCTCCGGGCGGTTCACCGCCACCGTCGCCCCCGGCGCGGCCCTGGCCCTGCACGTCAACGCCCGCTCGTGCGGCGGAGGTTCCACCCCCGAGCCGGGCGACGGCCCGACCGGCGCCTCCTTCGGCGTCACCGCCACCACGCGGCTCGGCCAGAGCATCCACGTCACCGGCGACCGGGCCGCCCTCGGCGACTGGAACCCGGCGAACGCGCCGAAGCTCGACCCGGCGGCGTACCCCGTCTGGAAGCTGGACGTGGCCCTGCCCGCCGGGACCACGTTCGCCTACAAGTACGTCCGCGAGGACGCCGCCGGAAACGTCACCTGGGAGAGCGGCGCCAACCGCACCGCCACCGTCCCCGCCTCCGGCAGGGTCGCGCTGACCGGCGACGTCTGGCGCCCCTGACCGATCCCACCCCCGAACGGGCCGGCGGCTCCCACCGCCGGCCCGCCCCCGACCGATCCCAGCCGAGGAGCACCCTCCGTGTCCCGAACCACCCTCAGGCGAGGGGCGGTGGCGGCCCTGTGCGCGGCCCTGCTGCCCGTCGTCCCCTCGGCCGCGGCCGCCGCGCCGCCCCGGCCGCCGTCCCCGCCCTCGAACGCCGCACTCGCGCGCGAGCCGGCCCGGCACGACCTCACGCGCGAGCAGTTCTACTTCGTGCTGCCCGACCGCTTCGCCAACGGCGACCGTTCCAACGACCGCGGCGGACTCGCCGGCGCACGCCCGGAGACCGGCTACGACCCCGCCGACAAGGGCTTCTACCAGGGTGGCGACCTCAAGGGCCTGGCCCAGAAGCTCGACTACATCAAGGGCCTCGGCACCACCGCCATCTGGATGGCCCCGATCTTCAAGAACCGGCCCGTCCAGGGCGCCGGCAAGGACGCCTCGGCCGGCTACCACGGCTACTGGATCACCGACTTCACCCAGGTCGATCCGCACTTCGGCACCAACGCCGACCTGGAGAAGCTGATCGACAAGGCCCACGCCAAGGGCATGAAGGTCTTCTTCGACGTCATCACCAACCACACCGCCGACACCGTCGATTACGCCGAGAAGGCCTACGGATACAAGCCGAAGGGCGCCTTCCCCCACCTCGACCGGGACGGCCGCCCCTTCGACGACCGCGAAGGCGTGAAGAAGGTGGACCGGGACTCCTTCCCGTACACCCCCGTGCAGGCCCCCGGCGCCGCCGTGAAGGTGCCGTCCTGGCTCAACGACCCGACCATGTACCACAACCGGGGCGACTCGACGTGGGCCGGCGAGTCCACCGAGTACGGCGACTTCTCCGGCCTCGACGACCTGTGGACCGAGCGTCCCGAGGTCGTGCGGGGCATGGCGAGGATCTACGAGAAGTGGGTCCGCGACTTCGACGTCGACGGCTTCCGCGTCGACACCGTCAAACACGTCGACCTGGACTTCTGGACCCAGTGGGCCACCGCGCTCGACGACTACGCGGCCGAGCGCGGCCGGGACGACTTCTTCCTGTTCGGCGAGGTCTACTCCGCCGACACCGAGATCACCTCCCCGTATGTCACCCGGGGCCGGCTGGACTCCACGCTGGACTTCCCCTTCCAGGACGCCGCCCGGCAGTTCGCCTCCCGGGGCGCGCCCGCCGACGGGCTCGCCTCGGTGTACGGGAACGACTACCGCTACACCACCGACAAGGCCAACGCCTACGAGCAGGTCACCTTCCTCGGCAACCACGACATGGGCCGCATCGGGACCTTCCTGAAGCAGGACAACCCGCAGGCCGACGACGCGGAGCTGGTGCGGCGCGCCCGGCTCGCCAACGAGCTGATGTTCCTCGGCCGCGGCAACCCGGTCGTCTACTACGGCGACGAGCAGGGCTTCACCGGCGCGGGCGGCGACAAGGACTCCCGTCAGACCCTCTTCGCCTCGAAGACCGCCGACTACCTCGACGACGACCAGCTCGGCACCGACCGCACGCACGCCTCCGACGCGTACGACACCGCGCACCCGCTCTACCGCTCCATCGCCGCGCTGGCGAAGCTCACCGGGGAACACCCGGCGCTGCGTGACGGCGTCCAGATCCAGCGGCACGCGCGGGGGCCGGTGCACGCCGTCTCCCGCATCGAGGCGAAGCGCCCGTACGAGTACCTGTTCGCCTCCAACAACTCCGCCGCGCCGCGCGAGGTCCAGCTCGCCACCGAGTCGGCCGGCATGGACTTCCGTACGCTGTACGGCGGTTCGGGCACGCTCCGCAGCGGCGCCGACAAGCGGGTCGCCCTCACCGTCCCCGCCCTCTCCACCGTCGTGCTCCGCGCGGACCGGCCGGTCGGCCCCCCGGCCGCCGCGCCCGCGATCTCCCTCGTGGCCCCGGCCGCCGGAGCGACCGGCACCGTCGAGATCACCGCCGACGTGGACGGCGACCCTTTGAGCCGGGTCGTCTTCGCCGCCCAGGCGGGCGAGGGTGAGTGGAAGACGCTCGGTTCGGCCGACCACGCCCCGTACAAGGTCACCCAGCACCTCGACGCGACGGTGAAGGCGGGCGCCCCGCTGCGCTACAAGGCCGTCGTCGTGGACCGGACGGGCCGCACCGCCGGCGCCCTCGCCTCGACCACCGCCGGCCAGGCCCCGCCGCCCGCCGAACCGGTCGCCGTCCAACGCGACCACGCGGTCGTCCACTACCGGCGCGCCGACGGCGACTACGAGGGCTGGCAGCTCACGTCGGGCAGCGCGTCAGCCGAGTTCATCGGACGGGACGCCTTCGGGGCCTTCGCCTGGCTGGACTTGGAGGAGGGCGCGACCTCGCTCCCGTACACCGTCGAGAAGGACGGCACGGCCGACGGCCCGCGGCGGACCATCGACCTCGGCGCGACCGGCCAGGTCTGGATCGAGCAGGGGGAGGACGGGCAGCGCACCGAAGCCCCCGAGACCCCGCCGCAGGACACCGCCAAGGCCGTCCTCCACTACCACCGCCCGGACGGGGACTACGACGGGTGGGGGCTGCACACCTGGGCCGGGGCCAAGGAGCCCACCGACTGGGCCGAGCCGCTGATGCCCGTGAAGAAGAACGCCTACGGGGCCACCTTCGAGGTGCCGCTCGTCGACGGGGCCGCCTCGCTCAGCTACATCCTGCACAAGGGCGACGAGAAGGACCTGCCCACCGACCAGTCGCTCGACCTCGCCACGTACGGCCACGAGGTCTGGTTGCTCGGCGGCCGGCCCGGCCACCTCCTCCCGCAGACCGGCGGCGGCCCGGCCCCCGACCTCTCCAGGGCCGAGGCGCAGTGGATCGACGCGGACACCGTCGTCTGGAAGGTGAAGGCCACCGACGCCACCAGCCAGCAGCTCGTGTACGCGGAGGACGGCGGCATCTCCGTCGTCGACGGGGCGCTCTCCGACGAGGGCCGCTGGCTGCGCCTCGCCCCGACCGCGCTCGACGACGCACAGCGGGCGAAACACCCCCACCTCAAGGACTACCCGGCGTTCACCGTGGACGCCCGCGACCGGGACCGGGTCCGCGCGTCGCTGCGCGGCCAGGTCATCGCCACCCAGCGCGCCGCCGACGGGGCCCTGCTCGCCGCCACCGGCGTACAGACCGCGGGCGTCCTGGACGACCTGTACGGCAGGAACGCCGCCTCGGCCGCCCTCGGCCCGGTCTTCCGCGCCGGCACGCCCACCCTGTCGCTGTGGGCCCCCACCGCCCGGACCGTCTCGCTCGAACTCGACGGCCGCACCGTCCCGATGAGGCGCGACGACCGCACCGGCGTCTGGTCGGCCACCGGGGAGAAGAGCTGGCGGGGCAAGCCCTACCGGTACGCCGTGACCGTCTGGGCCCCCACCGTCCGGAAGACGGTCACCAACAAGGTCACCGACCCCTACTCCACCGCCCTGACCGCCGACTCCGCCCGCAGCCTCGTCGTCGACCTCGCCGACCCGGAGCTGGCGCCGCGCGGCTGGTCCACCCTGGAGAAGCCCGCCGCCACCCCGCTGCGCGACGCCCAGATCCAGGAGCTGCACGTCCGGGACTTCTCCCTCACCGACCGCACGGCGCAGCACCCCGGCGAGTACCGCGCCTTCACCGACACCCGCTCGCGCGGGATGCGGCACCTGAGGAAGCTGGCCGACTCCGGCACCAGCCACGTCCACCTCCTGCCCGTCTTCGACCTCGGGACCGTCCCGGAGAGGAAGGAGGACCGGGCGGAGCCCGCCTGCGACCTGTCCGCCCACGCCCCCGACTCCGCGGAGCAGCAGGCCTGCGTCGGCGCGTCCGCCGCCGGGGACGGCTTCAACTGGGGCTACGACCCGCTGCACTACACCGTCCCCGAGGGCTCCTACGCCTCCGACCCGGACGGCCCCCGGCGCACGGTCGAGTTCCGGCAGATGGTGCAGGGGCTCAACCGGGCCGGGCTGCGGACCGTCATGGACGTCGTCTACAACCACACCGTCGCCTCCGGGCAGGACGACAAGTCGGTCCTGGACCGCATCGTGCCCGGCTACTACCAGCGGCTCCTGGCGGACGGCTCCGTCGCCACCTCCACCTGCTGCGCCAACACCGCGCCCGAGCACACCATGATGGGCAAGCTCGTCGTCGACTCGGTCGTCACCTGGGCCAGGGAGTACAAGGTCGACGGCTTCCGCTTCGACCTCATGGGCCACCACCCCAAGGCCAACATCCTCGCCGTCCGCGAGGCCCTGGACGGACTCACGCCCGCCAGGGACGGCGTCGACGGGAAGAAGGTCATCCTGTACGGGGAGGGCTGGAACTTCGGCGAGGTGGCGGACGACGCCCGCTTCGTCCAGGCCACCCAGAAGAACATGGCCGGCACCGGCGTCGCCACCTTCTCCGACCGCGCCCGCGACGCCGTGCGCGGCGGCGGCCCCTTCGACGGCGACCCCGGCGTCCAGGGCTTCGCCAGCGGGCTCTACACCGACCCCAACGCCTCCCCGGCCAACGGCACCCGCGCCGAGCAGCGGGCCCGACTGCTGCACTACCAGGACCTGATCAAGGTCGGCCTCACCGGGAACCTCGCCGACTACACCTTCACCGACACCTCCGGCCGCCGGGTCAAGGGCTCCGACGTCGACTACAACGGAGCCCCCGCCGGTTACGCGTCCGCCCCCGGCGACGCCCTCGCCTACTCCGACGCCCACGACAACGAGACGCTGTTCGACGCCCTCGCCTTCAAGCTCCCGGCCGGGTCCGCGCCCGGCGAACGGGCCAGGGCCCAGGTCGTCGCCATGGCGGCCGCCGTCCTCTCCCAGGGGCCCTCGCTCTCCCAGGCGGGCACGGACCTGCTGCGCTCCAAGTCGCTGGACCGCAACTCCTACGACAGCGGCGACTGGTTCAACGCCCTGCACTGGGACTGCCGCGACGGCAACGGCTTCGGCCGGGGCCTGCCGCCGGCCGGCGACAACGCGGACAAGTGGCCCTACGCCCGGCCCCTGCTGGCCTCCGCGTCGGCGATCGCCCCCGGCTGCGCGCAGATCGATGCCGCGTCCGCCGCCTACCGCGACCTGCTCGCCATCCGCACGGGGGAGAAGGAGTTCTCCCTGCCCACCACCGCGCAGGTGCAGTCCGCCCTCTCCTTCCCGCTCTCCGGGAAGGACGAGACCCCCGGCGTGATCACCATGCGGCTGGGCCGGCTCGTCGTCGTCCTCAACGCCGCGCCCGGCCCCGCCGTCCAGCGGCTCGCGACCCCGAAGGGGCGGACGTACGCCCTGCACCCGGTCCAGGCGGCGGGCGGGGACCCGCTGGTCAAACGAGCCAGGTACGACACGAAATCAGCCAGTTTCACCGTACCGGGCCGCACGGCGGCGGTCTTCGTCCTGAGCTGACCTCCGGCGGCACTACGGTGTCCGCAGACGTCGGCGACGGAGCCGCGACAGCCGCCTCGGCCGACCGCCCCGGGGGGGCGGGGGGGGGGGGGGGGGGGGGGGGGGGGGGGGGGGGGGGGGGGGGGGGGGAGAACAGGGGGGGGGGGGGGGGGGGCTGTGGGGCGGGCGGCTCCCCCCCCCCCCCCCCCCCCTCCCCCTCCCCCCCCCCCCCCCCCCCCCCCCCCCCCCTCGCGCCCCCCCCCCCCCGGGCCGGTCCACGCGGCAGCGCCCCGCACCGGGCGGCCGGCTCGCCGACGCCCCTGCCCCAGCGTGCGGACGGTGATGATGACCCAGGTGGGATACCTTCCCGAGGAGACGAGCACCTTCGTCGGGAGGCGGGCCGAACTGGCCCGGCTGCGCACCGCGTTGACCACCCGGCGGATGACCACCCTGATCGGCCCCGGCGGCGTCGGCAAGACCCGGCTCGCGGTCCGGGCCGCCCGCGCCGCCGCCGACCACTACCCGGACGGCGCGTGGTGGGCCGACCTCTCCCCGCTCTACGACGACCGGCTGCTGCTGCCCACCGTCTCCGACGCGGTCGGGCTCGCCGACCACACCCTGCGGATGCCCGTCGAGGTGCTCTGCGAGTGGCTCGGCGACAAGCGCCTCCTGCTGGTCCTCGACTCCGCCGAGCACCTGCGCCGTGCGTGCTCGCACCTGCTGGCCGAGGTCCTCACCACCGCGCCCGGCCTCACCGTCCTGGTCACCAGCAGGCGACCGCTGGGCACCCGCGGGGAGCACGTGATCGACGTGCCGCCCCTCCCGGTGGACGGCGCGCCCGACGCCCTGCGCCTCTTCGCCGACCGGCTGCGCGCGGCCGACCCGCGCGCCGCGCTCGACACCCCCGAGGAGGAGGCGGCGGCCGCCGAGATCTGCCGCCGCCTGGAGGGCATCCCGCTCGCCATCGAGCTGGCCGCTGCGGGCATCGGCCGGCAGACCGTGGTCCAGCTCGCCGCCCGCATCGGCTCCCGCTTCACCGCCACCGAGCACGGCGGCGGGGCGGACCGGGCCGAGGGTGCGGGCCGCGACCCCGACGGCCCGGACGGCGGCGCCGGAGCGGCGGCCACGTCCCGCCTCGACCTCCTCGCGGACGCGTCGGCGTGGCCCCGCCGCCACCGGACCCTGCGCACCGCCATCGGCTGGTCCCACGAGCTGTGCACCCCCCTCGAACGCCTCCTGTGGGCCCGGCTCACCCCCCTGCGCACCGACTTCGACGCGGAGGCCGTCCGGCAGGTCTGCGCGGGGGGCCCGCTCACCCCGGACGCCGTCGACCGGGCGCTCCAGGGCCTGGTGGCCCAGTCCGTCGTCCAACGCGACGGCCACCGCTACCGGATGCTCGACACCCTGCGCGAGTACGGCCGCATGTGGCTCGCGGAGCTGGGGGAGGAGCGGGCGGCGGCCGAGCGGCACGCCGCCTGCTTCCTCGGCCTCGCCCGCCGCGCCCACGAGGGATGGACCGGCACGGACCAGGTGTTCTGGTACCACAAGGTCTCCGACGTCCACCTCGACCTGTGCGCCGCCCTGGAACACCTCCTCGTGCACGACGTCGGCGGGGCCCAGGAGATGGCGGGCCGGGTCGGCTTCTTCTGGGCCTGCTGCGGCCATCTGACCAAGGCCCGGAGCTACGCCCGGCGCGCGCTGGACGCGGGACCCGTCGAGGCGGCCCACCAGACCCGGCTGCGCTGGGTGCTCGGGGTCGCGGCCCTGCTCCAGGGCGACTTCACGACCGCCGAGAAGTACGGCGCGCTCTGCACCGCCACCGCCCTGCACGAGCGGGACGACGAGGGGATGCTGGGCGCGACCTACCTCTGCGGCCTCACCCGGCTGATGACCGGGCGGCCCACCGAGGCCCTGGAGGCGGCCGAACGCGTGCTGCGCATGACCGACCGGGTGCCCGAGAGCTCCGCCCACCGGCTGCGTTGCCGCCTCGTCACCGTCTTCGCGCTGACGGCCCTGGGCCGGCTCGCGGAGTCGGAGGCGGCCGCCACCGCGCTGCGCCGGACCTGCGAACAGGGCGGCGAGTACTGGACCCGCGCTTACGCCGACTACCAACTCGCCCTGATCGCCCTGCTCCAGGGGCGCCCCCAGGCGTCCGCCGCGCACGCCCGCTCGATGCTCGCGGGCAAGCACCGGCTCCGTGACAGCTTCGGGATCGCGATGGGCCTGGACCTCCTGGCCGCCGCGATCGCCGCCCAGGGCGCGGGGGCGCAGGCCGCGCGGATCTACGGCACGGGGTACGCGTACTGGCGGATGGTCGGCCACCCGCAGCGCGGCACGCCCGAGCTGCGGCCGATCCGCGAGGCGTTCGAGCGCCAGGCGCGGGCGGCCGTGGGCGACGCGGCCTACCAGCGGGCCTTCGAGCGCGGCCGGTCCGACAACGCGGAGGTCGGGCTCGCCGCCGCGCTCCGCAGCGAACTCCAGCTCTGACCGCGCGTCCGGGGCGCGGGCGCGGAGGCGCACGGGACCCTCACCGGGTGCGGCGGCGGCCCTGGGCTACCCGGCCGCCCGCGCTGTAGGTAAGGTTAGGCATACCTAAGTAGCCGCTTGGGTGCCGCTGACCGCTCCAGGAGACCTCGGATGCGCCCTTCCCGCCCCCGCGCCACGCTGCCCACCCGCGCCGAGCGCGTCCGGTCCATCCTGACCGTCGCCCACTCGATGACGGTGGTCAGCGACGGCCGGCACACCGAAGTCCGCCGCCTCGACGGCACGGCGGCGATGGACTGCATCCACCTGCACGCTCCGGCCTGCGGCGACCACGCGCCGACCGGCCAACGCGTCCCCGTCCGCCTGGAGTTCACCGACATCGCACCCACCCCCGTACGCGACCGGCTGCGCGCCCGCGTCACGGTCACCGGGCTGCTGGCCGCCCCGTACGGCACGGACGCCGAGCACAGCACCTGCATGGAGTTCGGGCAGGCGGTCCTGGAGGACGCCGAGGGCCGCACCTTCCTCACCCTGGAGGAGTTGGAGGAGGCCGAGCCCGACCCGATCGCCGGATGCGAGGCGGAGATGCTCACCCACCTGGCGGACCGGCACGGCGAACTCGTCCCGCTGCTGCTGCGCCTGGTCCACCCCCGTCCGGGGCGCGGCATGATCCGCGCGACACCGCTGGCGATGGACCGCTACGGGCTGGTCCTGCGCCTCGAACACCGGGACGCGCACGAGGACGCACGGCTGCCGTTCCCGCGCCCGGTGACCGGGATCGACCAGGCGGGCCCGCAGATCCACGCCCTGCTGGCCGCCGCCCGCCGCGCCTCCCACCGCAACGGGCTGCCGGCCTGAACGCCGCTCCGGTGCGATCCGCGGACTCAGCCGGGCGCGCGGCGCGCGGGCACGGCCGGGGCCAGCGCGGACAGCCGCGTCAGCAGATCCCCGAACGGGCCGTCCGCCGGCTCCCGCGACAGCACCCGCACCACGATGTCCGCCATCTCCCGGTCGTGCGCCGCGCTGACGGCGGCCAGTGCCACGAAGTCGTGCACCAACTGCACCTCCAGCTCGGCGCGCGGAACACGCCGCCCGTCCAGCCAGACGAGCGCCGTCGACTCCGCGAGCGACACCCAGGAGCGGACCACCAACTCCAGCCGAGCGGGCGGCCGTTCCACCCCGAGGTGGGCGATGATCTGGTCGTACGCGGCCTGCCGCACCCCGTCGATCATCGCGTTCGCCGTGGAGGAGCCGGCGGCGGGGCCGCCGCGCATCAGCGCCGAGAAGCCGGGCCCGTGCTCGTCGACGAAGTCGAAGAACCGGCCCATGACCCTCAACAGCCGTCCGCCCAGAGGGCCTTCCAGCGGCTCCTGGAAACGGGCCGCCAACTCGTCCGCGGCCCGCCGCAGCGCCGCCTCGTACAGGCTCTGCTTGCCGGGGAAGTAGTGGTAGACCAGCGGCCGGGAGATCCCGGCGGCCGCGGCGATCTCGTCGATCGACACCTCTTCGGGCGAGCGGCGGCTGAACAGGTCCAGCGCGACCCCTATCAACTGCTGCCTGCGCTCCTCGACGCCCATCCTGCGCCGCACCCCGGTCGTCATGGCGACAGCCTATCCGGGGCGACCCGTTGACGCCCTAGAGGTCCAGGACGAGGCGCCCGCTCCGGCAGCGCGAGACGCAGATCAGCATCGAACCGCCCCGCTCGCCGTCGGTCAGCAGCTCGTCCCGGTGGTCGATCTCCCCTTCCAGCACGGGCTGTCGGCAGGTGCCGCAGAAGCCCTGCTCGCAGGAGTACGGGACATGGGGCAGCTCCGCGCGGACGGCCGCCAGCACCGACTGCCCGGCCGCGACCGGCACCGTACGCCCGCTGCGCCGCAACTCCACCTCGAACGCCCGCGATCCGGCCGGGTGAGCCGCCGCGGCCGTGAACCGCTCCACGTGCGGGGCGCGGCCCTCGGGGAGCGCGGCGGTGACGGCGGCCGTCAGGGGCGCGGGGCCGCAGCAGTACACCGCCGTGCCGGGGGCGAGCCCGCTCAGCGCCGCGACGACGTCCGGGTGGCCCGCCTCGTCCTGGGCGACGACCGCCACCCGGCCCCCGTCCGCCCCGAGCCTCTCGATCTCCGCGAGGAAGGGCATCGAGGCCCGCGACCGCCCCCCGTACAGCAGCCGCCAGTCGGCCCCCGACGCGGCCAGCCTCCGCAGCATCGGCAGGACGGGGGTGATCCCGATGCCGCCCGCGACGAAGACGTGGGCGGGAGCCCCGGCCAGCGGGAAGCGGTTGCGCGGGCCGCGCACCTCGACCTCCATCCCCTCCCGCAGCCGCTCGTGCACCTCGCGCGAACCGCCCCGGCCGTCCTCGACCAGCCGGACCGCCACCGTGTAGGCGGACGCGTCCTCCGGGTCGCCGCAGAGCGAGTACTGCCGCACCAGCCCGGACGGCAGCACCAGGTCCACATGGGCGCCCGGCTCCCAGCGCGGCAGCCCGTCCCCCTCCAGCCGGAGCAGGACGACCCCCTCGGCGATGTGCTCCCGCCCGGCGACCAGCAGTCGGCGGGCGGCCGCCGCACGCCGCCGGGAGCGGCCGGAGACCGGCTCGGGCAGCGCGGGAAGGGGCCACAGCGGGGAGCGGGCTATCCGGCGCCGCAGCGCCCGCCGGGCGAGCAGGGCGGCGCCGGCGGTCAGCGCGACGGTACGGGGGCGGGGCGGGATCATGGTCAACGGTCCCCCGCCGTACGGGCCTCGGCGGCGCGCGCCGCGGGCGAGCGGGCCAGGTAGGCGACGGCCTGGGCCGTGCTGCCCTCCCGCGAGGGGTGGTAGGACCGGCTGAGGTAGCCGGGGACGGACCGCAGGATCGCCCCCGTGCTGGGCAGGGCGCCCTGCCGCCCCCGCGCGTGGAACGCCCGGAACGAGGCCTTGCCGTCCAGCAGGGTGGGGTCGTTCTCCATGAGGAACCGGGTCCCGCGCTGCCAGAGGAACACCAGCGCGGTGAACGCCGTGGCCCAGGTGCGCACCCGCCGCCGGTAGCCGCCGTCGACGTGCTGGAACACATCGAAGGCCACCGACCGGTGCTCCACCTCCTCCGCGCCGTGCCACCGCAGCAGGTCCAGCATCACCGGGTCGGCGCCCCGGCGGTCCAGCGCCTCGGCGTTGAGGACCCAGTCGCCGAGGAACGCGGTGTAGTGCTCGATCGCCGCTATCATCGCCACCCGCTCCATCAGCCACCAGGTCGACGCCCGCCCCGGCGGCAGCGTCCGGTCCCCGAGCAGCTTCTCGAACAGCCAGTCCACCTGCGCGGTGTACGGCTCCGGGTCGAGCCCCGACTCCCGCAGCCGGGGCAGCACGTCGTCGTGCGCCTGCGCGTGCACGGCCTCCTGCCCGATGAACCCCGCGACGTCCTCGCGCAGCCGCTCGTCGTGGATGTACGGGAGTATCTGCCGGTACACGTGGACGAACCAGCGCTCCCCGGCCGGCAGCAGCAGGTGGAGCACGTTGATGGTGTGCGTGGTGAACGGGTCGCCCGGCACCCAGTGCAGAGGGGTCTCCTCCCAGGCGAAGGAGACGTTGCGGGCCTTGAGGGGCGTTCGCTCCGCGGCGACCGCCTCCGGCTGCGTGTTGGACATGGCGTCAATGTACTGACGGGTAAGCGGGAGGGCCAGAGCCGTGCGGCGGATTCCCTCCGGCCGCGGTCCCGGTGGGGCGCACGCCCCGGACGCCCCGGCGGGCCCGTCGGCCGCGATCCGGGTGCGCGACCACCGGGACCCGCCGGTCGTCGCCCCGCGCCCCGGTACGGGCCGCGTACGCGCGGAGGACGACGAGCCGGCCCCGGCCCGCGATGAGGAACCGTGGACCGGGGCCGGCGGGCGTACCGCCCGATCGGGCGGTCAGGGCGTGTACTTGTACCCCACGCGGCGGACCGTCTGGATCGAGCGCCGGTACTCCGTGCCCAACTTGCGGCGCAGCCGGGCCACATGGACGTCCACGGTGCGCCCGTCGCCCACGTGCCCGTAACCCCACACCGTCGTCACCAGGTGGTCGCGGGTGTGCACCCGGTGCGGGTGCGCCACCAGATGGGCCAGCAGTTCGAACTCCAGGTACGTGAGGTCGAGCGCGACGCCGTCCACCGAAGCGGTGCGCCGGCTCGCGTCGATCCGGACCGGCCCGGTGGGGGCCGTCTCGGCCGGGACCGCCTCCGCCGCCGGGTGCGGCGGGAACGGCGAGGGGGCCGGCGCGGGTTGGGGCGCGGCGACGGGGAAGCCGCTCGGGTGCTGGTCGGCCGGCACGAGCACCAGGTAGCCGACCATCGGCGGGCGGCCGGGCAGGGTGGGCAGGGTGTGCGGGGGTGCGGGCAGCCAGGTGGCGCCGGGCGGGAGGAAGTCGGCCACGTCGGACGGCCGTACGGGCTCGTCGCGGTCGACCGCGCGCAGCCGGTGCCGGTCGGCGGAGAGGGAGCGGGCGGAGGAGAGGGGACGGGGGGAGGAGGCGGCCGCAGCGGATGCCGGGGACGCTGCCGTGGCAGCGGACGCGGCGGAGAACGTACGGGTGTTCACCATGAGGGGTCAGCTCTTTCGCGCGAGGATTCGTCAGGAGGACGTGCGTCGTGCGCGCGGACCGAAGGCCGGGTGAGCGGCGTTAGAGGGCCTGCGCGTTCCCCGCGCGGCAACACACCCGGTCGAAGTCATGGTGCTGACGAGAAGGCCAGAACGGTTCGAGGTCGCTGCGACGCGACGCGATGTACTGGAAGCCGGCCATGGCCCCATTGAAGCAGAGATCACGGCGGGGCAGCAGTCGTGATCTCGCCCGTCGATACGGTCGCGGGTGTCGTCTTCGTCACCGCGCGCCGGTCCCGCGCCGCGGAACGGGCCGGGAACGCGGGGCGGAACGGGACCGGAACGCACGGCGAGGGGCCCGCCGTCGTACGGCGGGCCCCTCGTGCGCGGTGCCGGGCGGGTCAGGCGCGACCGGCCTTCTCCAGCGCGGTGCAGCAGGTGTCGACGATCAGCCGCGTGACGACGTACGGGTCCACGTTGGCGTTCGGGCGGCGGTCCTCGATGTAGCCCTTGCGGTCCCGCTCGACCTGCCACGGGATGCGGACGGAGGCGCCGCGGTCGGAGACGCCGAAGCTGTACTCGTTCCACGGGGCGGTCTCGTGCAGGCCGGTGAGCCGGTCGTCGATGCCCGCGCCGTAGTTCTTCACGTGGTCCATCGGCTTGGAGCCCTCGCCGAGCGCCTCGCACGCCGTGATGATCGCCTCGTACCCCTCGCGCATCGCGCGGGTGGAGAAGTTGGTGTGCGCGCCCGCGCCGTTCCAGTCGCCCTTGACCGGCTTCGGGTCCAGCGTCGCGGACACCCCGAAGTCCTCGGCGGTGCGGTAGAGCAGCCAACGGGCCACCCAGAGCTGGTCGGAGACCTCCAGCGGGGAGAGCGGGCCGACCTGGAACTCCCACTGGCCGGGCATGACCTCGGCGTTGATGCCGCAGATGCCGAGCCCCGCCGCCAGACAGGCGTCCAGGTGCTTCTCCACGATCTCGCGGCCGAAGATCTCGTCCGCGCCGACCCCGCAGTAGTAGCCGCCCTGCGCGGCCGGGAACCCGCCCTCGGGGAAGCCCAGCGGCCGGTGGCCGTCGAAGAAGGTGTACTCCTGCTCGATGCCGAAGAGCGGCTCCTGGCCGGCGAACCTCTCGGCCGCCTCGGCGAGCGCGCTGCGGGTGTTGGACGCGTGCGGCGCCATGTCGATGCCCAGGACCTCGCACAGCACGAGGACGTCGTCGCCGCCGCGGATCGGGTCGGGGTACTGGGCGACCGGCTTGAGCACCAGGTCGGAGGCGTGCCCCTCGGCCTGGTTGGTGCTGGAACCGTCGAAGCCCCACAGGGGCAGCGAGGCGAGGTCGCCGGGCGAACCGGGCACGATCCTGGTCTTCGAGCGAAGCTTGGCAGTCGGCTCGGTGCCGTCGATCCAGATGTACTCAGCCTTGAACGTCACGGAAGCCATCCTCAGGTGCGGGTCTGCGAAGCTGCCGCACAGCCTGCCGACAGGGGGTTTCCCGGCAGTTGCCCGCGTGTGAACCCCGTGTTACCGCGGGGGCGGCCGGGCACACTGGCGCGGTGACCACTCCCAGCGCAGCACGCACCGCACGCATCGGCCTCCTCGGCACCGGCCCCTGGGCCACCGCCGTCCACGGCCCGGCCCTCGCCGCCCACCCCCGCGCCGAGCTGACCGGCGTGTGGGGCCGCAGACCGGAGGCGGCCGAACGCCTCGCCGGCGCCCTCGGCGCCAGGGCGTACGCGGACGTCGACGCCCTCTTCGCCGACTGCGACGCGGTCGCCGTCGCCCTCCCGCCGGACGTCCAGGCCGACCTCGCCGGGCGCGCCGCCGACGCCGGATGCCACCTCCTGCTCGACAAACCGCTCGCCACGACGGCCGCCGCCGCTCGGGACGCCGCCGGGCGCGCCGGACGGGCGGGCGTCGCCTCCGTGGTCTTCCTCACCCTGCGGTTCGCCCCCACCACCGCCGCCTGGATCGACGAACAGGCCGCACGCGGCGGCTGGTTCACCGCCCACGCGCAGTGGCTGGCCCCGCTGTACGCGCCCGGCTCGGACAGCCCGTACGCCGCCTCCCCGTGGCGGCGCGACCGGGGCGGGCTGTGGGACGTCGGCCCGCACGCCCTGTCCGTGCTGCTCCCCGTCCTCGGGGACGCCGTCTCGGTCACCGCGGCGCGGGGCCCGGCCGACCTCACCCACCTGATCCTGCGGCACGCCTCGGGGGCGTCCAGCACGGCCGCGCTCTCGCTGCACGCCCCCGAGGCGGCGGCCGGCTCCACCGTGCGGCTCCTGGGCGAACACGGGGTGGCCACGCTCCCCGAGGGCCGGGGCGACGGCGCGGAAGGCGCGTACGCCCGCGCGATCGACGCCCTGCTGCACGCGATGGCCACCGGCGACCCGCACCCGTGCGACATCCGCTTCGCGGCCCGCGTGACGGAGATCCTGGCGGAGGCGGAGGCGGAGGCGGAGGCGGAGGCGGAGACCTCCCCGAGCTGAGCTTCGGGCCGGTGGCGCGGCGGAGGGGGACGGCTCACGCCCGCCCCCCTCCGCACCACCGCGCGCTCACGCCCTAGGCGCCGAAGCGGCTCCGGGCCCCCGGTGGACGGACTCAGGCGCCCGCCGCCAGGGCCGCGCGGACCGCCTCCTCGGTGCGCCCCACGACCGCCGTGCCGTCCTCGGCGGTGATGATCGGACGCTGGATCAGCTTGGGGTGCTCGGACAGGGCGGTGATCCACCGCTCCCGCGAACCCGGCTCCCGCGGCCACTCCTTGAGCCCCAGCTCCTTCGCCTCCGCCTCCTGCGTCCGCGTGATGTCCCACGGCTCCAGCCCGAGCCGGTGCAGCACGTCCCGGATCTCGTCGGTCGAGGGCACGTCCTCCAGGTAGCGGCGGACGGTGTAGTCGGCCCCTTCCGCGTCGAGCAGGGTGAGTGCGCCGCGGCACTTGGAACAGGCGGGATTGATCCAGATCTCCATGGGGCCGAGGTTACGCGAGGGGTTGCCGAAGTAGCCTCTGGCCAGGGGCGATTGTCAGTGGTGGGCAGTAAAATGGAGGGAGTTCGCCAGGGTTCCGCCCCGCTGCCAGGAGGTTGCCGATGGCCGTTGCCGCAGTCACGACCGAGCCGCTCGACCGCCAGCTCCCGACGCCCGTCCACCCGCCGCTCCCGACCCCCCTGCCGAAGAAGCGCCTGCCCGCCGGCCGCCCCCGCGAGTGGTACGTCTCGCACAACCGCCGGCTCAAGGCCATGCGCCTGGCGATCGCCCTGCTGGACAGCGGGGTCTACCAGTCCGCCAGCGCCCGGAACCACCGCATACGGACCACCGCCCGACGCCTGGGCATCCACCGCCCGTCCGACGCCACCTGCCGCATGGTCCGCTCCCTGATCCGCGACGGCCGCTGACCCGCACGGTCCGGGACCCGCGTCCCGGACCGTGTGCCGGACGCTGGGCTTCCGGCTCTCCGCCCCCGCGGGAGGGGCCGCGTCCGAAAAACGCGTCGAGTGGCGTGCCGGTTGCCTCTACCGTGACCGGGTGACCAGTCAGGTGATCGTACTGAACGGCGGCTCCAGCTCCGGCAAGACGGGCATCGTCCGCTGCCTGCAAGCGGTCCTGCCGGAGCCGTGGCTCGCCGCTCCCGTCGACGCGCTGGTGGACGCGATGCCCGCCTCCCTGCGGACGCCGGGCGACGGCATCGCGTTCGGGGTCGACGGCGCTGTCGCCGTCGGCCCCGCATTCCGGCGGCTGGAGGCGGCCTGGCGCGAGGGCGTCGCCGCGATGGCCCGAGCGGGCGCGCGGATCGTCGTCGACGACGTCTTCCTCGGCGGAGCGGCCTCCCAGGAGCGGTGGCGCGGGGCGCTGGCCGGACTGGACGTGCTCTGGGTCGGCGTCCGCTGCGACAGCGCGGTCGCCGCGGCCCGCGAGACGGCCCGCGGCGACCGCCCCCGCGGCATGGCCGCGTCGCAGGCGGAGACCGTCCACCGGGGCGTGGTCTACGACCTGGAGGTGGACACGACCCGCACGGAGGCGCTGGACTGCGCGCGGGCCGTCGCGGCCCGGCTCACCCCGCCGAACCCGACGCCCGCGCCCGCCGTCGGCGACGGGCCCGTACGCACGCCCGCGCCCGCGGGCGAGAGAGACAGGGCAGAGCGATGAGCGACCTGTGGACCGGGGAGAGAGTGCGCCTGCGGGGCATCGAACCGGACGACTGGGAGGGCTTCCGGGCCCTGGCCCTGCACACCGTGGACGCCCGGAACGCCGACCTGGTCGAACCGCCCCGCTCGGACGAGGGCTTCCGCGCCTGGGCCGCCGAGCGGGCCGTGCGCGGGCCGAACCCCGCCGCGTACCAACTGGTGATCGAGACCCGGTTCGAGCACGCCTTCGTGGGCGCGGTGTCCGTGGGCGAGACCGACGCACGGGCCGGACGCTTCCGCACCGGCATCGAGGTCACCCGCGAACACCGCCGCCAGGGCTACGCCGCCGAGGCCAGCGAGCTGGTCCTCACGTACATGTTCGCCGAGCAGCGCTGCCACAAGTGCGAGGTCGAGGTCTACGCCTTCAACGACGCCTCCCTGGCCCTCTACCGCAAACTCGGCTTCGTGGAGGAGGGCCGCCTGCGCCAGCACGAGTTCTTCGCGGGCGCCTACCAGGACGTGGTCCTGCTGGGCATCACCGCCGACGAGTACTGGGCGAGCCGCCCCCGCCCCCTGCTGCGGTGAACCGCCCGACCCGACGCCGGAACGGCGAAGGCCGCCGCCTCCGAGGAGAGGCGGCGGCCTTCGCCGCACCGGCCGTCCGTCCCGACCGCGGTCGGGCGGGCGGACCTACAGGTCGAAGTACAGCTCGAACTCGTGCGGGTGCGGGCGGAGCTGGATCGGGGCGATCTCGTGGGTGCGCTTGTAGTCGATCCACGTCTCGATCAGGTCCGACGTGAAGACGCCGCCCGCCTGGAGGTACTCGTTGTCCGCCTCCAGGGCCTCCAGCACGGCCGGGAGCGAGGTCGGGACCTGCTGGACGTTGGCGTGCTCCTCGGGAGCCAGCTCGTAGAGGTCCTTGTCGATCGGCTCCGGCGGCTCGATCTTGTTCTTCACGCCGTCCAGGCCCGCCATCAGCAGCGCCGAGAAGGCGAGGTACGGGTTCGAGGACGGGTCCGGGGCGCGGAACTCGACGCGCTTGGCCTTCGGGTTGGACCCGGTGATCGGGATGCGCATCGCGGCGGAGCGGTTGCGCTGCGAGTACACCATGTTGACCGGGGCCTCGAAGCCGGGGACCAGGCGGTGGTAGGAGTTCACCGTCGGGTTGGTGAAGGCCAGCAGCGACGGGGCGTGCTTGAGGATGCCGCCGATGTAGTGGCGCGCGATGTCCGAGAGGCCCGCGTAGCCCTGCTCGTCGTAGAACAGCGGCGTGCCGCCCTGCCACAGCGACTGGTGGACGTGCATCCCCGAGCCGTTGTCGCCGAAGATCGGCTTCGGCATGAAGGTCGCGGTCTTGCCGTTGCGCCAGGCGACGTTCTTCACGATGTACTTGAAGAGCATCAGGTCGTCGGCGGCGGCGAGCAGCGTGTTGAACTTGTAGTTGATCTCCGCCTGGCCGGCGGTGCCGACCTCGTGGTGC
The DNA here is from genome assembly GCF_055588985.1 of Streptomyces sp. NPDC041970. Lineage (NCBI taxonomy): Bacteria > Bacillati > Actinomycetota > Actinomycetes > Kitasatosporales > Streptomycetaceae > Streptomyces > Streptomyces sp. NPDC041970. Next base: position 28,869 of record NZ_JBVJCD010000017.1, on the reverse strand, counting down.
TGGCGCTCGACCTGGAGGCCGTTCTTGTCCAGCTCCAGGGAGATCTCGGCCCGCAGGTCGGCGAAGTGGTCCACCGGCGGGACCGGGAAGTAGCCGCCCTTGTAGCGGACCTTGTACCCGCGGTTGTTCTCGACCGCGCCGGTGTTCCAGGCGCCGGCCTCGGAGTCGATGTGGTAGAAGCTCTCGTTCGCCGACGTCTGGAAGCGGACGTTGTCGAAGACGTAGAACTCGGCCTCCGGGCCGAAGTACGCGGTGTCCGCGATCCCGGTCGAAGCCAGGTACGCCTCGGCCTTCTTCGCGATGTTGCGCGGGTCGCGGCTGTACTGCTCGCCCGTGATCGGGTCGTGGATGAAGAAGTTGACGTTGAGCGTCTTGTCACGGCGGAACGGGTCCACCCGAGCCGTCGACAGGTCCGCGCGCAGCGCCATGTCGGACTCGTGGATCGCCTGGAAGCCGCGGATCGAAGAACCGTCGAAGGCCAGTTCCTCGGCCGGGTCGAAGGCCGCCGCCGGGATCGTGAAGTGCTGCATCACTCCCGGCAGGTCGCAGAACCGGACATCGATGAACTTGACGTCGTTGTCCGCTACGTACTTCTGCACTTCGTCGGCGTTCTGGAACATCCAACTCCTCCTACTCCCGGCCCACGGGAGGGACGGGGTTGTAGCTCGTTGTGCGGCCAGTGCGGTGGCACACGCCGGACCTGACCATAGGCAGCCGGGATTTCTCCAGCATGACCCATTTGTTTCGCCCAAGTTAACCGGGGCGGGTGCGGGCGTCATCTCCGCGGCCGGTCTACAGTGCCCCGCCACGCCGGGCGCAAACACGGGCGCAGTACCGTGGACGGGTGGACAACAGGCAAGCAATCGGATCGTGGCTCTCGGGTCCCCGCGCGGCCGCCGAGGAGATGGGCGCCGACTTCGGGTACCGGGGCAAGGGGCTCGGACTGCCCGAGAAGGGGCCCGGCTCGGTCGCGCCGCTGGGCCGCCGCTTCGGGGCCCTCTTCGTCGACTGGGCGCTCTGCATGGTGATCGCGTACGGGCTGCTGGCCCGCGGCGACCAGCAGGCGGCGGGCAACTGGGCGCTCGGGGTCTTCCTCGTGATGAGCCTGCTCACCGTCGGCACCATCGGCTGCACGCCCGGCAAGCGCCTGCTGGGCGTACGCGTGGTCGCCGAGGCCGGCGGCCGGCTCCCGCTCGGGCGGGTGGCCGTGCGGACCGTCCTGCTCCTGCTCGTCATCCCCGCGCTGGTCTGGGACCGCGACGGACGCGGACTGCACGACCGGCTCTCCCGCGCCGTCCAGGTCCGCATGTGACGCCGTCGTCCGCCCGCGCGCGGCGCACGCCCGCGCGGACGCGACAGCCGCACACACGCCACCCCCGCACCGTCCGCGTACGCGCGCCGCAGCCCCGCGTAGGCCCGAACGCCACCCGCGCACGCCGGACCCCGCCCCGCGTACGCCCACGACGCGTCCCCGCGCACGTGGCGCCCCGCCCCCTACGGCGCCGCCCCCGCACGCCCACGAGAACGGGGCGGCCCCTGGGACCGTCCATCGGTCCGGGGCCGCCCCGTCGTCGTGTCCGCGCGTGCCGCGGTCAGCGCATCTTGCCGCCGCGCGGCATCCGCATCCCCTTGGGCATGGGGCCCTTCGGCAGCGGCATGTTGCTCATCAGGTCGCCCATCGCCCGCAGCCGGTCGTTGGTCCCCGTCACCTGGGGGCCGGTGAGGACGCGGGGGAGCTTCAGCATCCTGGTGCGGACCTTCTGCAGCGGCACCTGGCCCTCGCCGTTGCCGACGATGATGTCGTGCACCGGCACGTCCACCACGATGCGGGCCATCTTCCGCTTCTCGGCGGCGAGCAGGCTCTTGACCCGGTTCGGGTTGCCCTCCGCCACCAGGACGATGCCGGCCTTGCCGACCGCCCGGTGGACGACGTCCTGGCTGCGGTTCATCGCCACCGCGGGGGTGGTGGTCCAGCCGCGTCCGATCCGGTCCAGGACGGCGGCCGCAGCGCCGGGCTGCCCCTCCATCTGCCCGAAGGCCGCCCGCTCGGCCCGCCGGCCGAAGACGATCGCCATCGCGAGGACGGCCAGGACGAAGCCCAGGATGCCCAGGTAGACAGGGTGGCCGATCGCGAAGCCGATGCCGAGGAGGACACCGAACGTGACGATTCCGACACCCGCGACGATGAGACCGATCTTGCTGTCGGTCCGCCGGGTCATCTTGTAGGTCAGGGCGATCTGCTTGAGCCGCCCTGCGTTCTGGGCGCTGTCCGCGCCTTCGGTTTTTGCCTTCCTCGCCATGTACGGAAGTTTACGTGCCGCGAGGACGGGCTAGGAACGGTGGTCGGCCACGTCCCGCAGGACGTACTGGGCCTCCACCCGCTCCTCGGCGCGGCGGCGGTCCTCCAGGACCGCGTTCCACGCGTTGCGGCGGGCCGTGCGCTGGCCGCCGCTCAGCAGCAGCGACTCGACGGCGCGCAGCGCGGTGGCGACGGTCGGAAGGGCGTGGGCGCGGACCGGTGCGGCCTGCATCGTGGTGTCTCCCTCAAAGCGGATGCGCCACCCGGAGGCGCGGACTGAGTACGGGAAGACGTGCCGGCGGCGGGCGGGGGGCCGCCGCCGTACGTGTGACCCAGGGTCACTGCTCGGTGTTACCAGCGCATGACCGGTCGGTCAAACACCAATGAAACCTTCCTTCCGGCCCCCCGCACGCCGAAGCGGCCCATCCGCGTCCCCGACCTGCGGGAAGCGCGGGGGCCGCTCCGGTCCCTCGGCGCCGGCGGACGGCCGCCGGTGAGCGGATTCACACCGCCGACGTGGCCTGCGCGCTCCCGGCGGAGGCCGCGCCGCGCGCGTCCATCGCCTGCTGGAAGAGGCGGCCGGCGCGGTACGAGGAGCGCACCAGCGGACCCGACATCACGCCCGAGTAGCCGATCGCGTCGGCCTCGTCCTTCAGCTCGACGAACTCGTGCGGCTTCACCCAGCGCTCGACCGGGTGGTGCCGCACGGAGGGGCGCAGGTACTGCGTGATCGTGATCAGCTCGCACCCCGCGTCGTACAGGTCCTGGAGCGCCTCGCTGACCTCCTCACGGGTCTCGCCCATGCCGAGGATCAGGTTCGACTTGGTCACCAGGCCGGCCTCGCGGGCCCGCGTGATGACCTCCAGGGAGCGCTCGTAGCGGAAACCGGGGCGGATGCGCTTGAAGATCCGCGGCACCGTCTCCACGTTGTGCGCGAGCACCTCGGGGCGCGAGGAGAAGACCTCGGCGAGCTGCTCGGGGACCGCGTTGAAGTCGGGGATCAGCAGCTCGACCTTGGTCGCGCCCGCCTCCCGGCCCGCGGTGAGCGCGTGGATCTGGCGGACGGTCTCGGCGTACAGCCAGGCGCCGCCGTCCTCCAGGTCGTCGCGGGCGACGCCGGTGATGGTGGCGTAGTTCAGGTCCATCGTGACGACCGACTCGCCGACCCGGCGGGGCTCGTCGCGGTCCAGCGCCTGCGGCTTGCCCGTGTCGATCTGGCAGAAGTCGCAGCGCCGGGTGCACTGGTCGCCGCCGATGAGGAAGGTGGCCTCGCGGTCCTCCCAGCACTCGAAGATGTTGGGGCAGCCCGCCTCCTGGCAGACGGTGTGCAGCCCCTCGCTCTTCACGAGCTTCTGCAACTGGTTGTACTCGGGGCCCATCTTCGCCCGCGTTTTGATCCACTCGGGCTTGCGCTCGATGGGGGTCTGGCTGTTCCGGACCTCCAGGCGCAGCATCTTGCGCCCGTCGGGTGCGACAGCGGACACTCCGGCACTCCCCTTTGCTTTCGCTGCGTGATTCGCTTGGGATTCTTTGGCGAACCCCAGGGTACGCCCGTTAATCAAACGGTCTTGCGCCTGCCCGACCTGCGGCCGAGGAGGCGCGCTCCCCGACCGCCGGGCCGGGGCGTCAGGCCGGGGTCGCGGCCCGGTGCGGCTCGACCGCGCGGGGAGCGGGCTCGGCGCCCTCCAGGACGTCCCGCAGGTGCCTCTCGACGACCGGCAGCACCTCCTCGATGGGGAGGTCGCGGCCCAGCTCGGCGGCGAGCGAGGTGACCCCCGCGTCGCGGATGCCGCAGGGCACGATCCGGTCGAACCAGGTGTTGTCCGGGTTCACGTTGAGGGCGAAGCCGTGCATGGTCACGCCCTTGGCGACGCGGATGCCGATCGCGGCCAGCTTGCGGTCCTCGCGGCGCTGGCCGGCGTTGGACGGGGCGTACTCGGGGCCGTTCAGCCGCGCGTCGAACTCCTCGTCCTGGAGCCGGGGGTCGAAGTCCAGGGAGAGCCCGCCCGTCGAGGGGCGCCGCTCGACCGGGTCGCCGAGGACCCAGACGCCGCTGCGGCCCTCCACGCGGGTGGTCTCCACGCCGAAGTCGGCGGCCGTGCGGATCAGCGCCTCCTCCAGCCGGCGGACGTGCGCGACGACGTCGACCGGGCGCGGGAGCTTCTGGATGGGGTAGCCGACGAGCTGGCCCGGACCGTGCCAGGTGATCTTCCCGCCCCGGTCCACGTCGACGACCGGGGTGCCGTCCAGCGGGCGCTCGCTGTCGGCCGTGCGGCGCCCCGCGGTGTAGACGGGCGGGTGCTCCAGGAGCAGGCAGGTGTCCGGAATCCGGTCCTCGAACCGGGCCGCGTGCACCTCGCGCTGCTTCTGCCATGCCTCCCGGTACTCGACGGCCTGCTCGCCGAAGCCCAGACGGACGAACCGCAGCTCGCTCACCGATGCCTCCCTAGGTGGGGCGCCGCGTGCCCGGAGAGGTGTCCCCGGAGGTGGCGGCACCCTGCACTGATCGCGCCCGCGTCCACTGTACGACCGAGTGGCCGACGGTCCTCCGGCAGGGCGAGGGGCCGCCGGGATCGGCCGCCGCCGGCGGCGGCTCGGGCCGGACGGGTGTTCCTCGGACATGTTCCGTACGGGGGTGTTTCCGTCAGCATTCCCCGGAATCCTCACACGATCGGATGAACGAGGAGCAAAGGGTGGTTGCGGCCGCCCCGGTGACCGCTACATTCGCGCCGTTCCCATGAGGGCTGCCCGCCCGGCCCCGAAGGCAGGAGACCGTACAGCTGATGTCGGAACGACCCCCGCAGCGCACGCCCAACCGCCGCCTCGCCGCGCTCATCGCGGAAGCCGGGTTCTCCCACGCGGGCCTGGCCCGCCGGGTCGACCAGCTCGGCCTCGAACACGGACTCGACCTGCGGTACGACAAGACCTCGGTGACCCGCTGGCTGCGGGGTCAGCAGCCGCGCGGCACCACCCCGGCCCTGATCGCGGAGGTCTTCACCCGGCGGCTGGGACGCCGGCTCTCCGCACAGGACCTCGGGCTCGACGCCTGCGCGCCCGTCTACGCGGGCCTGGAGTTCGCCGCCACCCCGGCCGAGGCCGTCGACATCGTCAGCGGCCTGTGGCGCAAGGACTCCGGCACCCACACCGAACTGCGCAAGATCGCCTTCACCCCGGCCGGACTCGTCGTCCCCAGCCGGGACTGGCTGATCGGCCGGGCCGACGAGTGGGTGGCGCGGGACGTCGGGGCCGCCGTGCGGATCGGGGGAGAGGCCCCGCCCCCGCCGCCCGGCCGCCCGGAGGGGGCGCCGCGCCCCGAGGTCCGGGCGGCGCCCCGCCCGGCCGGACCGCCCCGGCCCGCGCCCGCGGGGCCGGCCGCCGCGCGCCCGCCCGCACCGGCGCCCTGCGGCGCGCCGCCGTCCGGAGCCGGCCCGCTGCCCGTGGTGCCGCGCCAGCGCCAGAGCGAGCGGCGGCCCGGACAGCGGGTGGTCAACGGGGACGTCGCCGCGCTGCGCTCGGTCGGCGAGCTGTTCCGCTCCCTGGACCGCACCTACGGCGGGGGCCACGCCCGGCAGGCCCTCGTGCGCTATCTGGAGCACGAGGCCGAGCCGATGCTCCGGGGCGCCTACGGCGAGGCCACCGGGCGGCGGCTGTTCGCCGCGGTCGCCGACCTGACCCGGCTGGCCGGCTGGACCTCGTACGACATCGCCGCCCACGGACTGGCCCAGCGCTACTTCGTCCAGGCGCTGCGGCTCGCCCAGGCCGCCGGCGACCGGGGCTACGGCGCGTACGTCCTGATCACGATGAGCCGGCAGGCGGTCTACCTCGGGCACGGCCGGGAGGCCGTGCAGCTCGCCCGCGTCGCCCAGCAGGGGATCGGCTCCGCCGCCCCGCCCCTCGTCCAGGCCCTGCTGCACTCGGCCGAGGCCCGCGGGCACGCGGTGCTCGCCGAGGCCCGCGCCTGCACCGCCGCCCTGACGCGGGCCGAGCACGCCCTGGCCGCAGCCCGCCCCGGCGACGAGGCGCCCCACTGGGCCCGCTCCTTCGACGAGGCGCAGCTCGCCGACGATCTCGGGCACTGCCACCGCGACCTCCAGCAGTACCGCTCCGCCGCCCAGCACGCGGAGCGCTCGCTCCAGTTGCGCGCCCCGGCGTACGCCCGGAGCAGGCTGCTGTGCCGGGTGGTCCTCGCCTCGGCGCGGCTGGGCCTCGGGGAGTTGGAACAGGCCTGCCTGCTGGGCGCGGAGGCGGCCCAGCAGGCGGCCGAGATGCGCTCGGTCCGCGCCACGGAGTACGTGCGCGCCTTCGAGCGCGCCCTGGAGCCCTACCGGGACGCGGTCGCCGTCCGCGGCTACCGCGACCGGGTCGCGGCCCTCGGCTGAGGCCCCGTCACGCCGCCCTCGGCAGGCGCGGGCTCCCCTCGTGCGGGCCGGTGGCCGCCAGGTCGGTGAGGATCGCCTCGGCCGCCCGGCGCCCCGACCGCAGCGCGCCCTGGACCGTGCTCGCGTCGCGGTGGTCGCCGCACACGTACAGCCCGGCCAGCAACCGCACCGGGCGGCGCGGGTCGTGCGGGACCGCCATCGCGGGGACGGCCTGCGGGTCGTGATGGACCGCCAGCAGCTCCCAGTCGCCCGTGGGCACGCCGTACAGCGCCGCCAGGTGCCCCCGCACCGAGCGGTCCAGGTCCGGCGGCGGGGCGCCCAGCACCGCCGAGGTGACCAGGCTCCGCCCCTCGGGGGCGCGCGAGGGGTCCACCTCGCTCATCACCGCGGTGTACGCCACCGGGCCCGACCGGTCGCCGTCCAGCACCAGCGACCTGCCGGTCGGCGGCGGGACGGGCGCGGTGTGGTGAAGGGCCGTCACGGCGTGGAAGGACGGCGACCGCAGTCCGGGCAGCAGCTCGGCCGCCGCCGCTCCGCCGGTCGCCAGCAGCAGGGAGCGGCACCGCAGCTCCCCGTGCCCCTCGGTCCGCACGGAGGTGGTGGCGGCGGCGGTCGCCCGCACGCCCGTGCGCACCGTGCCCGGCGGCAGCGAGGCCGCCAGCAGCTCCGGCAGCGCCGCCGCGCCGCCCGCCGGGACGCAGAGGCCGCCGCACGCGTAGTCCCGCAGGGCGATGTCGGCGCACCTGCTCGACGTGGTGAGGCCGGGGTCGCTCAGCAGGGCGGTGAGCAGGGGACGCAGGACGCCGTCCACCGTGCGGGCGGGCAGGCCGGTCGCGGCCGAGGCGGTGTACGCGGTCCGCTCCGGGCGGGCGCGCAGCCGGGCCGGCGGGGTGGCCGCCAGGCGGGACAGCGCCGCGCCCAGCCGGGCCCGGTCGATCGCGCCGGTCACCGCGCCGCCCCGACCGCCCCGCGCCGGGGCCCCGTGCGCGCTGTGCCCCGCACCCCCCGGGCAGAGGGCGTACGAGCGGTGGCGCACCGCCTTGAGCGCGCTCCGCGCACTCCGGATGTCGCCGGTGGGATGGAGGTGGCCCCCGCTGTGGACCAGCACCCCCGGCGCGAACCTCCGCAGGCGCGGCACGCCGGGCCCCGGAGCGCCGGCCAGCTCGGGCCAGGACGCGCAGAGCAGGGGGGCGAGGCGGTCGAGCCGGAACCCGTCGACCTCCTCGGTGGCGAGCCGACCGCCCACCCGGTCGCCGGCCTCCAGGACGGTGACCGTGAGCCCCGCGCCGGTCAGCAGACGGGCCGCCGACAGGCCGGCGACCCCGGCCCCGATGATGACCACGTCAGCGTGGTGTGCCGTGCTGCGCACATGCCCCTCCCCGAGTCGGTGCGACTGGTGGGAGGTTCATTCCCCCAACGGGCCTCCGGAATAACGGAGTTCACGAGGAGGGGAGGAGGATGGCCGATACTCGGTCAGACGCGCGCGCCGGGGCGCGGGGTCACACGCGGCGGGGACCGGCCGGTTCAGCGCAGGGCGGCCCGGATCGCCGCGTCGATGCGCGGGAAGGCGAAGGAGAAGCCGGAGTCCAGGAGCTTGCCCGGAAGCACCCGCTGGCTGCCCAGCACCTCCCCGGCGAACTCCCCGAGCGCGATCCGCAGCGCGGGGGCGGGCGCGGTGAACAGCGTCGGGCGGCGCAGCACCCGGCCCATCGCGGCGGTCACCTCGGCGTTGGTCACCGGGTGGGGCCCGGTCAGGTTCACCGGGCCCGTCAGCGACTCGGTGTCCAGGATGTGGCGCAGGGCCGCGATGTGGTCGTGCAGCGCGATGAAGCTCCAGTACTGGCGGCCGTCGCCCAGCCGTCCGCCGAGCCCCGCCCGGAACAGCGGGAAGAGCCGCCCCCAGGCCCCGCCCCCGCGCGCGACGACCAGGCCCGTGCGGGCGTGCACGGTGCGGACGCCGGCCTCCTCGGCGGCGGCGGTGGCCGCCTCCCACTCCTCGCAGACGGAGGGCAGGAACCCGTGTCCGGGCGGCGCGCCCTCGTCCACCGCGCGGTCCCCGGTGTCCCCGTAGAAGCCGATGGCGGAGCCGGAGAGCAGGAGCCGGGGCGGGGTGTCGAGCGAGGCGACGGCCTCGGCGATCGCGGCGGTGCCCAGGACCCGGCTGTCGCGGATCTCCCGCTTGTAGGCGTCGCTCCAGCGGTGGTCGCCGACCCCGGCCCCGGCCAGGTGGACGACGGCGTCGCAGCCCACCAGCCCGGCCGCGTCCACCTGGCCGTGCGCGGGGTCCCACGCCACCTCGTCGCCGGTCCTGGCGGGCCGCCGGACCAGGCGGACCACCTCGTGCCCGTCGGCCCGCAGCGAGCGCACCAGCGCCGCTCCGATGAGTCCGGACGATCCGCTGACGGCGATACGGGAGGTCGGCATGGACCCATCCTGCCCCACGCGCCACGAGGAACACGGAGACACGGGGAAGCGGGGACGCCAGGGGCGTCACGGAGACGCGGAGACGTGCCGGGGCGAGGTCCAAGGGGCAGGCCCCCGAGGCACAGCCGTACGGGCGGAGCCACCGGGACGCGGGACGAGGCCCAGGGGTCCCGGAGGCGCGGGTGCACGGGCGGGGCCACGCAGGACGGGGACGCGAGCTCTCGGGACGCGCGGGCGCGGGAGGCGTTGAGCCGCCGGGCGAATCCCGTGGCCGCGCGGAGAGGCCGCATGGCACAGTGACGCCATGCCCGCACTCACCCTCCACCCGGTCCGCCGCGCCCTGCCCGCCGACGAGGAGGCCCTCGGCGAGCTGGACCGGGCCGCCTGGTCGACGCTGCACGCGGTGACGCCGCCGCCCCAGCCGCCGTACGACCCGTTCTTCGACGAGCGGCACCGGCCGGAGGACTTCCTCGTGGTGGAGGCGGAGGAGGGGGCCGGCGGGGCGAGGGTCGCCGGGTACATACGGCTCGTACCGCCGACCCCGCTCGCCTGCAACGCCCATGTGCGGCAGATCCAGGGCCTGGCCGTGGCCGGCTGGGCGCGCGGGGCGGGCGCCGGGCGGGCGCTGCTGCGGGCCGCTTTCGCCGAGGCCCGCGGTCAGGGCGCGCACCGGATCACCCTGCGGGTGCTGGCGCACAACGCCCCGGCCCGCGCGCTGTACGCCTCCGAGGGCTTCGCCGTCGAAGGGGTGCTGCCCGGAGAGTTCTTCCTGCACGGCGACTACGTCGACGACGTCCTGATGGGCCGCTCGCTCACCGTCTGACGGGGCCGCCCCGCCCGCTCACCGGGGGCCGAAGCGGTCCCACAGCTCCGGGTAGCGGGCGGCCAGGGCCTCGTCGTCCTCCAGGTCGACAGGGGCGCCCAAAGGGTCGGCGGGCTGCGGCGGCAGCCCCAGGTCCGGCGCGACCACGCCGGTGAGCTGCTCGTACGCCTCGTCGGCCGCGTACCCCAGGTCCTCGCCGTCCCCGTCGACCTCCTCGTCGAAGTCCTCCAGCAGCTCCGCGAGCCCGTCCGGGTCGTGCAGGGCCCCCTCGAAGACCTCCCGCCCCTGGCCGATCAGCCAGCAGCGGAAGTAGTCGAAGGCGTCATCGCCCGCACCGCCCAGCAGCACGGCCGCCGCGCCCCACAGGTCCCAGCGGTAGGCCCGGTTGTAGCGGGCCTCGAAGTGCCGGGCGAAGTCCAGCACGGATTCCGGATCGAGCTGCGCCAGCCGGTCCACCAGCAGGTCGGCATGGTCCTCGGGGTCGCCGTCGGCGGCCTCGCGGGTGTGGTCGATGATCTCCCAGAATTCCGTTTCGTCCATCACGGGTACAGCATCCAGCCTGCCGGGTGCTCCCGCACGCGCTGACGCCGAATTGAAGCCTTTCAGCAATACAACTCGCTCAGGCGTTCGGCCGCTTCCGCGAACCGGGCCCGCAACTCCTCGGGGGCCACCACCTCCAACTCCGGCCCCACCGCCATGAGCTGGGAGTACGCCACGTCCAGCGACTCCACCGGCAGGACCACGGTGCGCCACCCGTCCGGCCCGGCGGGGGCCGCCTCGACCAGCGCCGCGACGCCGGCCGCCGGGTCGCCGACGCGCGCGAGCCGCCGCGCCCCGCGCCCGGACACCCGTACGGTCACCTCGGTGCGCAGCAGGGACCGCGCGAACTCCGCGGACCGCGCCTCCCAGAAGCCGGCCAGATCGAAGGAGGCGTCCCGCTCGAACCGCTCCTCGGCCGCCTCCGCGGCGGTGAAGCGGTCGATCCGGTAGACCCGGAAGCCGTCCGCCACCGCGGCGCACAGATACCAGACCCCGGCCTTGAGCACGAGGCCGTACGGGGCCAGCTCACGGGCCGCCTCCGCACCCTCGCCGCCGCCCGCCCGGTAGCGGACCCGCAGCAGGCGGTCGTCCCGGACCGCGTCGGCGACGGCGGGCAGCAGCGCGGGGGTCTCCGGCTCGTGGAACCACGACGGGGCGTCCAGGTGGAAGCGCCGGGCGGCGGAGGAGGGCGCGTCGCGCAGGGAGGGCAGCAGCGCCGCCGACACCTTGAGCCGGGCCGCCGACGCCGCGTCCTCCAGGCCCATCTCGCGCAGCGCCGAGGGCAGCCCGGAGAGGAAGAGCGCCTCCGCCTCGTCCCGCGCCAGGCCGGTCAGCCGGGTGCGGTAGCCGCCGACCAGCCGGTAGCCGCCGGCCCGGCCGCGTTCCGCGTACACCGGGACGCCCGCCTCGCAGAGCGCCTGCGCGTCACGGGTCACCGTGCGCTCGGACACCTCCAGCTCGGCCGCCAGCTCGGCCGCGGTCATGGCGGGGCGGGACTGGAGGAGCAGCACCATCTTGATCAACCGGGCGGCACGCATGAGCCCATTGTGGCCGCGGCGGCGAGAACCCCCGGCCGCCGGGGCGGGGCGCCGTCGGGCGCGCCCGCCCCGGCGACCGGGGGTGTCCGGCTCAGAGGCCGTAGCGCTCGCGCGCCTCCTTGACCGCGGCGGCCGGCACCTCGCCGCGCTTGGCGAGCTGGGCCAGCGCGGCCACCACGATCGACCGGGCGTCGACGCCGAAGTGGCGGCGGGCCGCGTCGCGGGTGTCGGAGAGGCCGAAGCCGTCCGTGCCGAGCGAGGACCAGTCCTGCTCCACCCACTGGCTGATCTGGTCCGGGACCTGGCGCATCCAGTCGCTGACCGCGAGGACCGGGCCCGGCGCGCCGGCGAGCGCCTGGGTCACGTACGGCACCCGCTCCTCACCGCGGAGCAGCGCCTCGTCGGCCGCCAGGGCGTCGCGGCGCAGCTCGCCCCACGAGGTGGCGGACCAGACGTCGGCGGTGACGTTCCAGTCGGCGGCCAGCAGCTCCTGGGCCTCCAGGGCCCAGTGGATCGCCGTGCCCGACGCCAGCAGTTGCAGGCGCGGCGCGTCCGCCGAGGCGGGCGTGCCCTCCTTGAAGCGGTACAGGCCCTTGACGATGCCCTCCTCGACGCCCTCGGGCATCGCGGGCTGGGGCTTCGGCTCGTTGTAGACCGTCAGGTAGTAGAAGACGTCCGCGTCCTCGCCGGGGGCCGCCTGCCCGTACATCCGGCGCAGGCCGTCCTTGACGATCACCGCGATCTCGTAGGCGAACGCCGGGTCGTAGTTGAGCGAGGCCGGGTTGGTGGCCGCGATCAGGTGCGAGTGGCCGTCCGCGTGCTGGAGACCCTCGCCCGTCAGGGTCGTCCGGCCCGCCGTCGCGCCGACGATGAAGCCCTTGCCGAGCTGGTCGGCGAGCTGCCACATCTGGTCGCCGGTCCGCTGCCAGCCGAACATCGAGTAGAAGATGTAGAACGGGATCATCGTCTCGCCGTGCGTCGCGTACGACGTGGCGGCGGCGATGAAGTCGGCCATGGCCCCGGCCTCGGTGATCCCCTCGTTGAGGATCTGGCCGTCCTTGGCCTCCTTGTAGTACATGAGCTGGTCGCGGTCGACCGGCTCGTACGTCTGGCCCAGCGGGGAGTAGATGCCGGCGGACGGGAAGAGGGACTCCATCCCGAAGGTGCGGGCCTCGTCCGGGACGATCGGCACCCAGCGCCTGCCGGTCTCCTTGTCCCGCATCAGGTCCTTCACCAGCCGGACGAAGGCCATGGTGGTGGCCATCTCCTGCTTGCCGGACCCCTTGTACAGCGCCTTGAACGCGCGCTCCTCGGGCTGCGGCAGGGCCGCCGCGTGCACCCGGCGGGCCGGGGCGGGGCCGCCGAGGGCGGCGCGGCGCTCCTGGAGGTAGCGGACCTCGGGGGAGTCGGCGCCGGGGTGGGCGTAGGGCACCAGGCCGTCGGCGAAGGCGCTGTCGGGGATCGGCAGGCCGAGCAGCTCGCGCATGTCCTTGAACTCGTCCACCGACAGCTTCTTCATCTGGTGGTTGGCGTTCTTGGACTCGAAGCCCTTGCCGAGCGTGTAGCCCTTGACCGTCTGGGCCAGGATCACGGTCGGCGCGCCCTTGTGCTCGACGGCCGCCCGGTACGCCGCGTAGACCTTGCGGGCCTCGTGGCCGCCGCGCGAGGTGTAGAAGCACTCGGCGATCTTCGCGTCGCTGAGCAGCTTCGCCAGCTCGACGAGCGCGGGCTCGGCGCCGAAGAAGTGCTCGCGGATGTAGGCGACGTCGCGGGTGGCGTACGTCTGGAACTGCGCGTCCGGGACCTCCCGCAGGCGGCGCAGCAGCGCGCCCTGGGTGTCCAACTGGAACAGCTCGTCCCAGGCGTTGCCCCAGAGCGTCTTGATCACGTTCCAGCCGGCCCCGCGGAACGCGCCCTCCAGCTCCTGGACCACGCGGAAGTTGGCGCGGACCGGGCCGTCGAGGCGCTGCAGGTTGCAGTTGATGACGAAGGTCAGGTTGTCGAGGCCCTCGCGGGCCGCCAGCGCGAGGGCGGCGGTCGACTCGGGCTCGTCCATCTCGCCGTCGCCCAGGAAGGCCCAGACGTGCGAGTTCGACGTGTCCTTGATGTTGCGGTTGGCCAGGTAGCGGTTGAAGCGCGCCTGGTAGATGGCCGAGAGCGGGCCGAGGCCCATCGACACGGTGGGGAACTCCCACAGCCAGGGCAGCCGCCGCGGGTGCGGGTAGGAGGGCAGGCCCTCGCCGCCCGCCTCCTGGCGGAAGTTGTCGAGCTGCTGCTCGCTGATCCGGCCGTCGAGGAAGGCGCGGGCGTAGATGCCGGGGGAGGCGTGGCCCTGGATGTAGAGCTGGTCCCCGGAGCCGTCCCCCTCCTTGCCGCGGAAGAAGTGGTTGAAGCCGGTCTCGTAGAGCCAGGCCGCGGAGGCGAAGGTGGCGATGTGGCCGCCGACCCCGTACCGGGCGCCGCGGGTGACCATCGCGGCGGCGTTCCAGCGGTTCCACGCGGTGATCCGCGACTCCATCTCCAGGTCGCCGTCGAACGCGGGCTCGGCGGCGGTCGGGATGGAGTTGACGTAGTCGGTCTCCAGCAGCTTGGGCAGCGCGAGACCGGCGCCCTCGGCGTGCTGCAGCGAGCGGCGCATCAGGTACGCGGCCCGGTGCGGGCCGGCGGCCTGGGTGACGGCGTCCAGGGAGGCCGCCCATTCGGCGGTCTCCTCGGGGTCGCGGTCCGGGAGCTGGTCGAGCTCGCTCGGAAGCTTTCCTACGGGGTCGGTCATGATCGCCGCCTTCCGGAGAGGAGGGGGGTGGAGAAGGCCCTGACGGGCAGGACAGGGCGATCGGGCCGGTGGGCCCGCGGAGTGAACTGTAAGTCGCTGATCGATGATCGATCAAAGGATTGAAGGGAAAACTTCTCGATACGAAGAAAAGTGGCATGGGGTGCCGCGAAACGGGGCACGGAGTGACGCGTCAAAACGCGCAAATGGGGCGCTGTCCGCACGGACGAGCGGCGGACGCGCCAGATGATCGGGGGTCGGTCAGGCGCGCGGCGCGCACCCGAGGACATGGGCCTTCACCAGGGCCCCGATCTGCGGGTCCTGCCGCAGGAACGCGTCGATGAGCGCCTGGTGCTCCTCCGCGTACGACTTCTGCACCGTGCCCAGCCACCGGATCGACAGGGCCGTGAACACCTCGATGCCCAGCCCCTCCCAGGTGTGCAGCAGCACCGCGTTCCCCGCGGCCCGCACCAGCTCCCGGTGGAAGCCGACCGTGTGCCGCACCTGGGCCTCGCCGTCCGCCCGCCGGTCCGCCTCGTACAGCGCGGTCACGTGCGGCTCCAGCGCCGAGCAGTCCTGGCCGAGCCGCGCGGCCGCCAGCTCCGCCGCGATCTGCTCCAGGCCGGCCCGTACCGGGTAGCTCTCCTCCAGGTCGGCGGCGGTGAGGTTGCGGACCCGTACGCCCTTGTTGGGGGCCGACTCGATCAGCCGGAGCGTCTCCAGCTCGCGCAGCGCCTCGCGCACGGGCGTCTGGCTGACCTCCAGCTCGGTGGCGATGCGGCGCTCCACGATCCGCTCGCCCGGCTTCCAGCGCCCGCTGACGATCCCCTCCACGATGTGCTCGCGGATCTGTTCGCGCAGCGAGTGGACGACGGGCGGGGTCATGGAGGGCTCCTTCGCGGGCGAACCGGGTGCCGCCCGCTCGTCGGAGGCGGGGGCGGCCGGTGGGTAACGACAATACGGCGGCGCCCCCGTCCGGAAGGGGTTCCGGACGGGGGCGCCGCTGGTGAGGCTGGTTACAGCCGCCGCGCTCAGAGGCCGAGTTCGACCTCGAACTCACCGGCCTCCAGGATCGCCTTGACCGACGTCAGGTAGCGGGCGGCGTCCGCGCCGTCCACCAGGCGGTGGTCGTAGGAGAGCGAGAGGTAGGTCATGTCGCGCACCGCGATGGTCTCGCCGAGGTCCGGGTGGTCGATGACCACCGGACGGCGGACCGTCGCGCCGATGCCGAGGATGGCCGCCTGGTTCGGCGGCACGATGACGGTGTCGAACAGCGCGCCGCGCGAACCGGTGTTGCTGATGGTGAACGAGGCGCCGGACATGTCGTCCGGGGTCAGGCCGCCGCCGCGCGCCTTGCCCGCCAGCTCGGCGGTCTTCTTCGCGATGCCCGCGAGGTTCAGGTCGCCCGCACCCTTGATGACCGGGGTCATCAGGCCCTTCTCGGCGTCCACGGCGATGCCGATGTTCTCCGAGTCGAAGTACGTGATGGTGCCCTCGTCCTCGTTGATCCGGGCGTTGACGACCGGGTGGGCCTTCAGCGCCTGGGCCGCCGCCTTGACGAAGAACGGCATCGGGGACAGCTTGACGCCCTCACGGGCGGCGAAGGCGGCCTTCGCCTGGTTGCGCAGCTTCATCACCTTGGTGATGTCGACCTCGACGACCGTGGTGAGCTGGGCCTGCGAGTGCAGGGCCTTCATCATGTTGTCGCCGATGACCTTGCGCATACGGGTCATCTTGACCGTCTGACCGCGCAGCGGGGACGCCTCCAGCTTCGGCGCCTTGGCGGCTGCCGCCGGGGTGGCGGCGGCCGGAGCCGGTGCGGCGGCGGCCTTGGCGGCCTCCGCGGCGGCGACGACGTCCTGCTTGCGGATGCGGCCGCCGACGCCGGTGCCCTGGACCGAGCCCAGGTCGACGCCGTTCTCCGAGGCGAGCTTGCGGACGAGCGGCGTGACGTACGCGCCCTCGTCACCCGAGGACGCGGCCGGGGCGGCCGGCGCCGGGGCGGCGGGAGCGGGCTGAGCCGGGGCCGCGGGAGCCGCCGGGGCCTGCGCGGCCGGGGCGGGCTGCGCCGGAGCCGGAGCGGCGGGGGCCGGAGCAGCCGGGGCCGGGGCGGGGGCCGCGGGGGCCTCCTGCTTCGGGGCCTCCTGCTTCGGGGCCTCCTGCTTGGGCTCCTCCTGCTTCGGAGCCTCCTGCTTGGGAGCCTCCTGGGCCGGGGCGGCGGCCGGGGCCGAGCCCTTGGCGCCGATGACGGCGAGCTTGGCGCCCACCTCGGCGGTCTCGTCCTCGCCGACCACGATCTCCAGCAGCACACCGGCGACCGGGGCGGGGATCTCGGTGTCGACCTTGTCCGTGGAGACCTCGAGCAGCGGCTCGTCCTCCGCGACCTCCTCGCCGACCTCCTTCAGCCAGCGGGTGACGGTGCCCTCGGTGACGCTCTCGCCGAGCGCCGGGAGGGTGACGTCGGTGCCCTCGGCGGACGAGCCGCCGGTGGCCGCCTCTGCGGTCGGGGCCGGGGCCGGGGCCTCGGTCTCGGTCGACGGGGCGGTGGGGGCCTCGGTGGCCGGGTCCTCGGCCGGCGCGGACTCCTCGGCCGCCGGCGCGGCCGCCTCGGCCGGAGCGCCGGAGCCGTCGTCGATGACGGCCAGCTCGGCGCCGACCTCGACGGTCTCGTCCTCGGCGACCTTGATGGAGGTCAGGACACCGGACGCGGGGGCCGGGATCTCGGTGTCGACCTTGTCGGTCGAGACCTCGAGCAACGGCTCGTCGGCCTCGACGCGCTCGCCCTCGGCCTTCAGCCAACGGGTGACAGTGCCCTCGGTGACGCTCTCGCCGAGCGCCGGAAGGGTTACGGAAACCGACATGGTTTCAGTTGCTCCTTACGAAAATGCGGAAGTGGTCGGTCGTCGCGCCCGGTGACCGGGGGTCAGTCGTGCGAGTGGAGGGGCTTGCCGGCCAGCGCCAGGTGGGCCTCGCCCATCGCCTCGTTCTGCGTCGGGTGGGCGTGGATGAGCTGCGCGACCTCGGCGGGCAGCGCCTCCCAGTTGTAGATCAACTGGGCTTCGCCGACCTGCTCGCCCATGCGGTCGCCCACCATGTGGACGCCGACCACGGCGCCGTCCTTGACCTGGACGAGCTTGATCTCGCCCGCGGTCTTCAGGATCTTGCTCTTGCCGTTGCCCGCGAGGTTGTACTTGAGGGCGACCACCTTGTCCGCGCCGTAGATCTCCTTGGCCTTGGCCTCGGTGATGCCGACGGAGGCGACCTCGGGGTGGCAGTACGTCACCTTCGGCACGCCGTCGTAGTCGATCGGGACGGTCTTCAGGCCGGCCAGCCGCTCCGCCACCAGGATGCCCTCGGCGAAGCCGACGTGGGCGAGCTGGAGGGTGGGGACCAGGTCGCCCACGGCCGAGATCGTCGGGACGTTGGTCTGCATGTACTCGTCGACCAGGACGTAGCCGCGGTCCATCGCGACGCCCTGCTCCTCGTAGCCCAGCCCCTGCGAGACCGGGCCGCGGCCGATCGCGACGAGCAGCAGCTCCGCCTCGAAGGTCTTGCCGTCGGCCAGCGTCACGCGGACGCCGTCCTCGGTGTACTCGGCCTTCTCGAAGAAGGTGCCCAGGTTGAACTTGATGCCGCGCTTGCGGAACGCGCGCTCCAGGAGCTTCGAGCTGTTCTCGTCCTCGACCGGCACGAGGTGCTTGAGGCCCTCGACGATGGTGACGTCGGTGCCGAAGGACTTCCACGCCGAGGCGAACTCGACGCCGATGACGCCGCCGCCCAGCACGATCGCGGACTTCGGGACGCGGTCCAGCTTCAGCGCGTGGTCCGAGGAGATGATCCGGTTGCCGTCGATCTCCAGGCCGGGCAGCGACTTCGGCGTGGAGCCGGTCGCCAGCAGCACGTGGCGGCCCTGGACGCGCTGGCCGTTCACGTCGACGGAGGTCGGGGAGGAGAGCGTGCCCTCACCCTCGATGTAGTGGACCTTGCGCGAGGCGATGAGACCCTGCAGACCCTTGTAGAGGCCCGTGATCACCTCGTCCTTGTACTTGTGGACGGCCTCGATGTCGATGCCCTCGAAGGTCGCCTTGACGCCGAACTGGCCCGCCTCGCGAGCCTGGTCGGCGATCTCGCCGGCGTGCAGCAGCGCCTTCGTCGGGATGCAGCCGTTGTGCAGGCAGGTGCCGCCGACCTTGCCCTTCTCGATCAGGGCGACGTCCAGGCCCAACTGCGCTCCGCGCAGGGCCGCGGCGTAACCGCCACTGCCACCGCCGAGGATCACTAGGTCGAAAACGGTGCTGGCGTCGTTCGCCACGTCACGTCCTCCATGCATGTGCGCCGTACGCCGGGCCCCGTCGCTGGGGTGTGACCGGCCGGTCGGCTGGTGTTCGGCCGCTTCTGTCTTCGGCCCTGTGATGGGGGCCCTGTCCTGCCGAGAACCCATCTTCGCACTTGTCGGCGACAGGCGGGACGCGGGGCCCGGCTCCGGGGCGCACGATCGTGCGCCCCGGAGGGTTACTGATGCGGAGAGACCGGCGGAAACCGCCGGTTTCGTCGAGAGCGAAACCGGCCGGCCCGCGTGCCGCTACCGGAGGGTGCAACGCGTACGGCCCCGGAACCATGCCCGAGGCCGTAGGAGGGGGACCGGATCAGCCGAGGTCGCCCGCCGCGGTGCGCTCGGCCAGACGCACCAGGGTGCGGACCGCGGAGCCGGTGCCGCCCTTGGGCGTGTAGCCGTACGGGGCGCCCTCGTGGAACGCCGGACCGGCGATGTCCAGGTGCGCCCAGGCGATGCCCTCGCCCACGAACTCCTGGAGGAACACGCCGGCGACCAGGCCGCCGCCCATCCGCTCGCCGATGTTGGCGATGTCGGCGGTGGGGGAGTCCATGCCCTTGCGGAGGTCGGCCGGGAGCGGCATCGGCCAGGAGGCCTCGCCGACCTCGTCGGCGATCTCGTGGATCGACGTGCGGAAGGCGTCGTCGTTGGCCATGATGCCGAAGGTGCGGTTGCCGAGCGCCACCACCATCGCGCCGGTCAGGGTCGCCACGTCGACGATCGCGTCCGGCTTCTCCTCCGAGGCGCGGGTCAGCGCGTCGGCCAGGACGAGCCGGCCCTCGGCGTCGGTGTTGAGGACCTCGACGGTCTTGCCGCTGTACATGCGCAGCACGTCGCCGGGGCGGGTGGCGTTGCCGGAGGGCATGTTCTCGGCCAGCGCGAGCCAGCCGGTGACGTTGACCTTCAGGCCCAGGCGGGCGGCGGCGACGACGGCGGCGAACACGGCGGCGGCGCCGCTCATGTCGCACTTCATCGTCTCGTTGTGGCCGGCCGGCTTGAGCGAGATGCCGCCCGAGTCGTAGGTGATGCCCTTGCCGACGAGGGCCAGGGTCTTCTCCGCCTTCGGGTGCGTGTAGGCGAGCTTGACCAGGCGCGGGCCGTAGGCCGAGCCCTGGCCGACGCCCAGCAGGCCGCCGTAGCCGCCCTTGACGAGCGCCTTCTCGTCGAGGATCTGGACCTTGATGCCGTGCTCCTTGCCCGCGGCGGCGGCCACGGCGGCGAAGGACTCGGGGTACAGGTCGTTCGGCGGGGTGTTGATGAGGTCGCGGGCCCGGTTGATCTCCTCCGCCAGGGCCGTGGCGCGCTCGGCGGCCGCCTTGAGGGCCTTGTCGCGCGCCTTGGCGCCGAGCAGGACCACCTCGGCGAGCGGCTGCCTCGCCTCGTCCGCCTTGGCGGACTTCGCGTCCTTGGGGGCGAGCCTGTTCTCGCCGCCCTGGTAGGCGGTGAAGGCGTACGCCCCGAGCAGCGCGCCCTCCGCGACGGCGGCGACGTCCTCGACGGAGCCGGCGGGCAGCGCGTACCCGGCCTTCTTCACGCCGGTCAGCGCACGCGCGGCGGTGCCCGCGGCGCGGCGCAGCGCCTCGGCGTCGTACGCGTCGTCCTTGTCCGGGACCGGACCCAGTCCGACGGCGACGACGACCGGGGCCTTGAGCCCGGACGCGGCGGGGAGCTTGGTCAGTTCGCCCTCGGCACCCGTGGCGCCCAGGGTCGCGAGGACGGCGGCGAGCTTGCCGCCGAACGCCTTGTCCACGGCCTCGGCGCCCGGCGCGAGGACCAGGTCCCCGGACGTGGGGCCGGTGCCCTTGGCGACGCCGACGACGAGCGCGTCGGCGCGCAGCGTCGCCGCCCCGGTGGTGCTGAGAGTGAGAGCAGTCACGGTGGTGGAATCTCGCTTCCGTTGAGTTCGGCTTCGGTCGAGGGGTGGGCCGACCATGCCCGGCGCATCGCAGGCGCCCCTGCGATGTGCCGGGAATGAGCCTACGCGCGTGGTTCCTGCTCCGTGACGCGGGCGGGGCCGTCCACCCGGTCGGGGGGCGGTCCGGCCTGCTTGCCCGCTGGTCAGGGGCCGAGCGAGAGCACCACCAGGGCCGCCGTCGCCGCGGTCTCCTCGACGCCCCCGAAGACGTCTCCGGTGACCCCGCCGAACCGCCGAACGCAGTGCCGCAGGAGCAGTTCGGCGGCGGCGAGCGCGCCGAGCACCGCGAGCGCGCAGCGCAGCGCCCAGACCGGGTCCAGCGCCCCGCCGGCCGCCGCGCAGAGCGCCGCGGTCGCCGCCGCCGCGAGCACCGCCCGTCCCAGCGGCACCGTGGCCGCCACCGTCGCGCCCAGCCCCTCCGGCCGGGCCGCCGGGACGCCCTCGCGGGAGGCGAGGGTGAGCGCCAGGCGGGCGGCGGTCTGGGCCACGACCGCTCCCACCGCGCCCGCTGCCCAGCCGTCCCCGTACAGCGCGAAGAGGACCGCGACCTGGGCCAGCAGGACCAGGAGCAGGGTGATGACGCCGAACGGGCCGATGTCGGACTGCTTCATGACGCGCAGCGCGTCCTCGGCCGGCTTCCCGCTGCCGAGGCCGTCCGCCGTGTCGGCCAGGCCGTCCAGGTGCAGCCCCCGCGTGAGCGCGGCCGGCACGGCGACGGAGGCGACCGCCGCGAGCAGGGGCCCCGAGCCGGCCAGCAGGGCCAGGGAGCCCAGCGCGGCGGCGAGCACTCCCACGACGAGCCCGGCGAGCGGGGCGCAGAGCATTCCCGACCGTGCGGTCGCGCGGTCCCAGCGGGTCACGCGGACCGGCAGCACGGTCAGGGTGCCGAAGGCGAAACGGAGGCCGTGGCTGTTCAGGGAGGTCACCGCGCGCAGGCTAGCCGTTGACGCTCACCGACAGAAGGGGCGAAACCCGACGAACGCGTGGAAGCCCGGCGCATCGGGGCGGGTGGCGTGGGTCACGGGCGGCGCGGCGGCGCTGCGGGGTCGGGCACGTGCGCCGTCGCACAGGCCGGTACGCCGCCCGTCGCCGCGTACGACGGCGCCGACCGCGGGGCGCCGGCGCACGCCGGTCAGACGCCGCCGGCGGCCTTCGCCGCGCCTTCGCCGGAGGGCTCCCCGGCCGTCCGCCCGGCCGCCTCCCCGCCCGGCGGGTCACCGGCGCTCGGGGCGTCCCCGGCCTCGTCGGCCTCGTCGGCCCCCGCGGAGTCCTCGGAGTCCGCCGCCTCCTCCTCGGGGCGCTCGGGCAGTTCGGCGGCGAGCGCGGCGGCGGCCTGCACCAGCGGCAGCGCGAGCAGCGCTCCGGTGCCCTCGCCGACCGTCAGGCCGTGGTCCAGCAGCGGGGTCAGCGCCATCCGGTCCAGCGCCTTCGTCTGCGCGGGCTCCCCGCTGACCTGGCCGGCCAGCCACCAGTCCGGCGCCCGGAACGCCGCCCGCTGGGCCACCAGAGCGCAGGCCGCCGAGACGACCCCGTCCAGGATCACCGGCATCCGGCGGACCGCGCTCTGCAGCAGGAACCCCGTGATCGCCGCCAGGTCCGCGCCGCCGACCGCGGCCAGCAGCTCCACCTGGTCGCCGAGGACCGGCCGGGCCCGGCGCAGCGCGTCCCGGATCGCCGCGCACTTGCGCATCCACACCAGGTCGTCGATGCCGGCGCCGCCGCGCCCGGTCACCACGGAGGCGTCCGTCCCGCAGAGCGCGGCGACGAGGGTGGCCGCCGCCGTGGTCCCGCCGACGCTGAGGTCGCCCAGCACCACCAGGTCGGTGCCGGAGTCCGCCTCCTCGTCGGCGATCGCCATGCCCATCCGCAGCGCGCGCTCGGCCTCCTCGGCACTCAGCGCGTCCTCGACGTCGATCCGCCCCGAACCCCTCCGCACCCGGTGGCGCACCACGGACTCGGGCAGCAGCTCCGGATCGCAGTCCAGCGCGGCGTCCACGATCCGCACCGGCACCGAGAAGCGCCGCGCGAGCACCGCGGCCGGGCTCGCCCCGTCGAGGACGGCCCGGACCAGCTCGTACGCGCTTCCCGCCGGCCGGCCGGAGACGCCCAGCTCCGCCACCCCGTGGTCACCGGCGAAGAGCACCAGGCGCGGCTGCTCCACCGCCCTGACCGGCACGGAATGCTGCGCGACGGCGAGCCATTCGCCCAGCTCGTCGAGCCGGCCGAGCGCTCCGGGCGGAACGATCAACCGCTCGCGCCGCTCCTCGGCGTCGCGGCGCACGCCCCCGTCGGGGCGTTCGATCAGGTCGGAGAAGTCGTCCAGGTTCACGGAGGTCTGCCTCGCGGGTCGTCACGTCGGGGTCCGGTCCGGGAACCCGGCGGCGGGCTCCTGCCGGAACAGTACCGGTCGGCCCGCCCGGGCAGCCCCGGCCCGCGTCACGGCCCCGCGACGCACACCGGCGGACCCGTACGGCGCTCCGCCCCGCGACGCACACCGGCCCCCGCCCCGGACCCGTACGCCGCAACGCCCCGCAACGGCCCCCGCCCCCCCCGTACGGCGCTCCGCCCCGTAACGGACACCGCCCCGCCCCCGTACGACGCTCCGCCCCGCAACGGCCCCCGCCCCCGCCCCGCACCAGCGGTCACCCCCGCAGGACCAGCACCTCGCCCGCCACCACCAGCAGCACCTCCTCGCACTCGGCCGCCACCGCCGCGTTCAGCCGCCCCAGCTCGTCCCGGAAGCGCCGCCCCGCCGGGGTCGCCGGGACCACCCCCGACCCCACCTCGTTGGTCACGAGCACCACCTGCCGCCGGGTCCCGCGCACCGCGCCCACCAGCTCCGCGACCCGCTCCCGCAGCGCCGTCTCACCGCCGTCCCGCCAGCGCGCGCCCTCCCACGCGCCCACCCGGTCCATCGCGTCGGTCAGCCACAGCGACAGGCAGTCGATCAGCAGCGGCGGCCCGTCCTCGGCCAGCAGCGCCGCGACCTCGCAGGTCTCCTCGGTCCGCCAGGCGCCCGGCCTGCGCTCCCGGTGCAGCCCCACGCGGGCCGCCCAGTCCGGGTCGCCCTCGCGGCGGCCGCTGGTCGCCACGTACACCACGTCCGGGTACGACTCCAGGCGGCGCTCGGCCTCCAGCGACTTCCCCGACCGCGCGCCGCCCGTCACCAGCACCCGGCGCGGCACGTCCGGCACCGCGTGGTACTCGCCCACCACCAGCGTCGTCCCGTCCGGCACCGCCCGCGCCCCCGCCGCCGCGAGCCGCCGGTCCAGCGCGCGGCCCGCCGGCACGTCGTGGTCCAGGTGGACCGCGATCACCTCGGTGGTCGGGCCGACCGCCCCCGCCCCCCGCAACCGGGCCACCGCGTCGGGCCGCCCGACGACGTCGCAGACGACCATGTCGTACGGCCGCTCCGCCCGCTCGGTCAGCCCCGCGGGCGCGGCCCCCGGCGGCAGGTACAGCAGCCGCTCGCCCTCCGGCGCGCTCACCTCGTACCCGGTGCCCGGCGCGTCCATCGGCACCGCCCGCACCCGGTGGCCGCTGATCAGCGTCAGGACCTGGCCGTCCGGCACCCGGCCGGCCGGCGGCAGCACGGCGGGCAGCTCGACGGCCGGCCCGTCGTGCGGGTGGGTCAGCAGCACCTGGCGGACCGCGCCCAGCGAACGCCCCGCCCGCGCGGCCGCGAACTCCGCTCCGGGGGTGAGGTCGAGCAGCAGCGCGTCGTCGACCAGCAGGGCCGCGGCGGCCCGCGCCCACGGGCCGCGGGCCGAGGCGCAGGCCGCGCAGGGGCAGGAGGGGCGCGGCAGCCCCTCGGGGGCTCCGGTGCCGAGCAGTGTCAGTTCCACCCCCCGATCTTCCCGTGTCCCCGCGCCGGGTGCGCGCCCGGCTAGGCTTCGGGCAGCAACGTGACCCAGGAGGCGGACATGGCGTGGACGTGGCGGTTCGAGAAGTCCGACGGTACGGAGACGGAGCCGGCGACGGAGCCGGAGGAGTTCACCACCCAGGGCGACGCGGAGTCCTGGATCGGTGAGCACTGGAAGGAACTGCTGGAGGGCGGCGCCGCCCAGGTGACGCTCTTCGAGGACACGACCGAGATCTACGGTCCGATGAGCCTGCGGGCCGACGACGCCTGAGCCCCGGCGGCACGGGCGGCACGCGCACGGCGCGACAGGGCGGGCGGCACGGTTCCTCGTGCCGCCCGCCCTGTCGTGCGACGCCGTCCGGCTCAGATCTCGCCGAGCGTGACCTCGGCCGTCCGGCGGTCGTCGTCGCGGGTGTAGGCCACCGTGACCTTCCGGCCCGGCTTCTCGCCCGCCAGCGCCTCGGCGAGCGAGGTGATGGTGGTGACCTGGGCCTTCCCGAGCTTCGTGATGATGTCCCCGGCCCGCAGCCCGGCCCGGTCCGCCGCGCCGCCCCGCTCCACGCTGACCAGCGCCACCCCGGCCGGGCGGTAGGCGTCGTCGACGACCGTGCGGCCGGTGGTGTTCAGCGCGGCCCGGCCCGAGTCGGTGACCCGGCCGTCCTTGATGATCTGGTCGGCGACCGTCCGCACCATCGAGACGGGGATCGCGAAGCCGATGCCCGGAGCCGCGCTGTCGCCCATCTGCGGGTCGGTCGCGGCGAGGGTGGGGATGCCGATGACCTCGCTGTCCAGGCTCACCAGCGCCCCGCCGCTGTTGCCGGGGTTGATCGCGGCGGACGTCTGCACCATGTTGGCGATCGTCGCCCCCGTGCCGCCGCCCGCCCGGCTCTCGCTGACGGTCCGGCCGAGCGCCGAGACGATGCCCTGGGTGACGCTGCTGGACAGGCCGAGCGGCGAGCCCATCGCCATCACGATCTGCCCCACCTCGACCTCGTCCGCGTCGCCGAACTTCGCGGGCTTCAGCCCGTCGGGCACCTCGTCGAGCTTGATCACCGCCAGGTCCTGCTCGGGGTAGGCGGAGACCAGCGAGGCGTTCAGCACGGCCTCCCCGGTGGCCACGCTGACCTTGAACCTCTTCTCGTCGCCGACCACATGGGCGTTGGTGACGATGTGGCCCCGGTCGTCGTAGACGACGCCCGAACCGAGGCTGTCGGAGGCGTCGATCTGCACCACCGACGGCAGGACGTCCTCGATGACCTTCTTGTAGGCGTTCTCCAGATCGCCGGGGGAGCCCGACGGGTCGCCGGTCGCGCGGGCCGCGGCGCCGCGCACGGTCTGCGACGCGCCGGACTCGGGGGCCGCCGGGCCGGACCCCGCGCAGCCGCCCGCCAGGACGATCGCGCAGACGGCGGCGGACAGGGGGAGCAGCGGCCCGCGCGCACGGCTGCGGGAGGGGGAGGCGTCCATGCCCGGAGTGTCCATATCCGGAGTCTGCCGCGCCCACCCTTTCGAGTGCCCGCGCTGATGGGCCGAACGGGCCCGGAGGGAGCCGCGCGTCAGCCCCGTACGCCGCACAGGTGCAGCAGCGCCGCCACGCCCCGGTACGGGTCGGTCCGCCCGGCCCGGTCCTCCAGCGCCAGGACGCGCTCCAGCTCGTCGGCCGGCGGCTCCGCGCCGTCCGCCACGCCGTCCGTGAAGACCCGCACGCCGTACCAGGCGTGCAGCGGCGCGGCGATCCCGGCGAGCGTGGCCCGCAGGGCGTCGAGCCGGTCGGCCCGGACGGTGAGGCCGCGCGGGTCGGTGTAGGTGGCGGTGTCGAAGGCGGCCAGGGCCGCCGCGTGGTCGCCCGCGAGTCCGGGGCGCATCGCGAGCGCGTCCGCGTTCCGTACGAGCAGGGAGAGCAGGCCGCCGGGGGCCAGCATCCGGGCCAGCCCCGCGAGCACGGGGTCCGGCTCCTCGACGCGCATCAGGACGCCGTGGCACAGCACCACGTCGAAGCTGCCGGGCAGGAAGTGCACCCCGGTCTCCCGGCCGTCGCCCTCGATGAGCCTGAACCGCTCCCGGATGCCCTCGGGCTCCGTCGCCAGGGCGGCGCGCACCGCCCCGAGCAGTTCCGCGTCCGACTCCAGGCCGGTCACCGAGTGGCCGGCCCGTACCAGCCGCAGCGCCTGGGTGCCCCGGCCCATGCCGACGTCCAGGACGCGCAGCCGCCGCCCGACCGGGAACCGCCCGGCTATCTGCTCGTCCAGTTGCCGTGCGACGAGCTCCCGGCGGACCGCGTCGCGTACGCCGCCGGTGCCGACCGGCCACGCCGGGGGGACCCCGGTGGAGCCGGATGCCTCCGTGCTCAGGGCCGCTCTCCGCGCTTGACCTGCGGCTTCGGGAGCCGCAGTCGGCGCATCTGGAGCGTGCGCATCAGGCCGTACGCCACGGCTCCGCGCTTCGGGGTGTCCGGGAAGCGCTCCCGGAGCTGCTTCTTCAGCCGGATCGACAGGCCGATCGAGTCGATCACGATCAGCACGATCACGCCGAGCCAGAGCAGCAGCGAGATGCTCTGGATGTTCTGCACCTGGATCACGCTGAGGACCAGGATGATCACCGCGAGCGGCAGGAACCACTCGGCGACGCAGAAGCGGGAGTCCACGAAGTCGCGGACGAAGCGCCGGACCGGTCCCTTGTCGCGGACCGGCAGGTAGCGCTCGTCGCCCGAGGCGAGGGCCTCGCGCTGCCGGGCGAGGTCGGCGCGGCGCGCTTCGCGCTGCCTCTTGACCGCCGCCTTCCGGTCGACCGGCGTGGTGGAGGCGCGCTTGCGCTGCGTCTCACTGCGCTTGGGGGTGGGGCGACCCTTGGGAGCCTGCGGGTCGCGGGGCTGCTTGGAGAGGTCCGCCGTCACCTTGTCGGTGGGGGCCTTCTCTTCCTTGGCACGGCTACGGAACACAAAACCCAAGGGTACGGGGTCGGCGGACGGGCCCGTGGACCCGGCCGGGCACGATCCGGCAACGGACCCGGCCCGGCCGGCCGCCGGAGCGGGGCAGAACGGATGTTTACCGTCCGTTTCGCCGCCGGCCACCGCGGCTCGGGGCCTTCGCATCCACCCTGGGCGGGAGCGCCCGAGGGGCGCAGTCGTTCTTGGGTAGGAGCACATCCGCACCCGAACAGTGCGGTAATAGAGGCAGGGCCCGTACTGTGGGTTCTATCCGGAGTGCTGGAGTTCAGCCCGTCAGAAGGGGGCGCGCGAAGCCCATGAGCGGTGTCATGAAGCGTATGGGGATGATCTTCCGCGCGAAGGCGAACAAGGCCCTCGACCGGGCCGAGGATCCGCGCGAGACCCTTGACTACTCGTACCAGAAGCAGTTGGAGCTGCTGCAGAAGGTGCGGCGCGGCGTCGCCGACGTGGCGACCTCCCGCAAGCGCCTGGAGCTGCAGTTGAACCAGTTGCAGGGCCAGTCGGCCAAGCTGGAGGACCAGGGCCGCAAGGCGCTGGCGCTGGGCCGCGAGGACCTGGCGCGCGAGGCGCTGTCGCGGCGCGCCGCCCTCCAGCAGCAGGTCACCGATCTGGAGACGCAGCACACCACGCTGCAGGGCGAGGAGGAGAAGCTCACCCTCGCGGCCCAGCGGTTGCAGGCCAAGGTCGACGCCTTCCGCACCAAGAAGGAGACGATCAAGGCCACCTACACGGCGGCCCAGGCCCAGACCCGGATCGGCGAGGCCTTCTCCGGCATCTCCGAGGAGATGGGCGACGTCGGCCTGGCGATCCAGCGGGCCGAGGACAAGACGCAGCAGCTCCAGGCGCGGGCCGGCGCCATCGACGAACTGCTCGCCTCCGGCGCCCTGGACGACCCGACCGGCACGGCGAAGGACGACATCGCCGCCGAGCTGGACCGGATCTCCGGCGGCACGGACGTGGAGCTGGAGCTCCAGCGGATGAAGGCCGAGCTGGCGGGCGGCTCCTCGTCCTCGCAGCAGGCCATCGAGGGCGGCGCGCAGGGCGGTGCGCCGCAGTCGCAGCAGTCCCCGCACAAGTTCGACAAGCAGTGAGGACGGCGTCATGATCGTACGGATCATGGGGGAGGGCCAGGTAGAGCTGGCCGACAGTCACCTCGCCGAGCTGAACGCGCTCGACGACCTCCTGCTCGCGGAGATGGAGAGCGGTGACGGCCCCGGCTTCCGCACCACCCTCCACGCGCTCCTGGACAAGGTGCGCGAGCTGGGCGCGCCGCTGCCGGACGACTCCTTGGAGCCGTCCGAGCTGATCCTGCCCGCGCCCGACGCCTCCCTCGAAGACGTACGGGCCATGCTGAGCGACGACGGGCTCATCCCCAACTGACACCCGTACCGGGCACGCCCCCCGCCCCGCGACCGGTCCACCGGCCGCGGGGGGGGGGGCCCCCCCCGGGGGGGCCCATGGCCGGTTCCCCGTCCCCAAGCGGGGGAGTTGCATCTTCTCAAGAAAACGAACGATCACCGGGGCCGCCGTGCCAGTTCTC